>NZ_JBSRTQ010000011.1:0-54109 GCF_055129145.1 Albimonas sp.
GCGACGTTGGCCGTGCAGACGGCGCCCGACGGGCGCGGGCCGCTGACCCGGCTCGCCTTCGGGCGCAACGCGGCGCAGGCGCTGGTCCATGCGGGCGACGACCGCGTGGCGCTGGTCCCGCTGACGGGGCGCGCGCTGACCCATGAGCGCAACCTGGCGAACGAGCCGCGGGACGGGCTGGTCCTGGAGGGGGACGCGCCCCTTCGAAGAATTCCGGGGCTCGGCCCTGACGGTCTTATGCCCCATGGCGCGCTGATCCGGGCGGCGCAGATGGCCGGGGCGATGGAGCGCGCGCTGGAGATGGCGGTGGCGCATGCCAACGACCGGGTTCAGTTCGGCCGGCCCATCGCGAAATTCCAGGCGATCCAGCAGATGCTGGCCGAGGCCGCCGGCCATGTCGCCGCCGCCTCGGCCATCGTCGACATGGCCGCCGAGGCGTGGGGGACCGACGATTTCGGCTTCGCCGCAGGCCTCGCGAAATCGCGGGCGGGGGAGGCGGCGGGCCGCGTTTCCGCCATCGCCCACCAGGTGCACGCGGCGATGGGATTCACCCAGGACCATCCGCTGCATTTCCTGACCCGGCGCATGTGGTCCTGGCGCGAGGAGTTCGGCGCCGAAAGCTGGTGGGAGGAGCGGATCGGCGCCCGGATCTGCGCCGCGGGAGGCGAGGCGCTGTGGCCCGCCATCGTCGCCGTCACCGCCGCTGAGGCCCGCGCATGAGCCCGCGGGACCTGACGCCCGGCGGGCCGCTCGCGGGCGTGCGGATCGTCGACCTGACCAATGTGATCATGGGGCCCTTCGCGACCCATATCCTCGCCGACATGGGCGCCGACGTCATCAAGATCGAGACGGCGGAGGGCGACAGCACCCGCGGCGGCCGCCCCAGCCGCAACCCGGGCATGTCGGGGAATTTCCTGCACCTGAACCGCAACAAACGCTCGGTGGTGCTGGACCTGAAATCGGCGGAGGGGGCGGAGGCGATGCGCCGGCTGATCGCCACGGCGGACGTCTTCGTCCATGCGCTGCGGCCCAAGGCGATCCGGGGGCTGCGCCTCGACTACGACAACGTCCGCGCCATCAAGCCCGACATCATCCATTGCGGCGCCTACGGGTTCTCGGCGGCCGGGCCTTACGCGGACAAGGCGGCCTATGACGACATCATCCAGGCCGGCTCCGGCTTCGCGGCCTTCGCGGCGGAGCGGGACGGCGCGCCCTCCTACGCGCCCACGGTGATCTGCGACAAGCTCGCGGGACAGGCCATCGCCTATGCGATCCTGGCGGCGCTGTTCGCGCGCGAACGCGGGGCGGGCGGACAGGCCGTGGAAGTGCCGATGTTCGAAACCGCCATCGAGTTCATGCTGCTCGAACATCTGGGCGGCTTCGGCTTCGAGCCCCCCTTGGGCAAACCCGGCTATCGACGCCTGCTCAACGCCTGGCGCAAACCCTTCGCCACCGCCGACGGGCATTGCTGCATCCTGCCCTATTCCAACGCCAACTGGCGCGACTTCCTGACCGAGGTCGGGCGAAGCGAGCTGATCGCCGATCCGCGCTTCGCCACCATGCCCGACCGGGTGGCGCATATCGAAGTGCTTTACGAAGTGATCGACCGCGCCGCCCCCGGACGGACCAACGCGCAATGGGCGGCTTTCTGCGACGCGGCCTCGATCCCCTGCATGCCGGTGATCGCGCTGGAGGATCTGCCCGACGACCCGCACATCAAGGCGGTGGGCCTCTTCGGGACCGACGAGCACCCGTCCGAGGGCGCCTATCGCACCATCCGCCCGCCGGTCACGTTTTCGGGCGCGCCCTACGCCCTGCGCCGCCATGCGCCCCGGCTCGGCGAGCATACCGAGGAGCTGCTGGCCGAGATCGGGATGATCCCCGCCGCCGCCGCCCCGACCGACTGAGCCGCGCGGCGCCCCGACCCGCGCCGCCAATACAAAAACCAACCGGAGGAAACCCCATGAAGAGAAGAGCTTTTCTGAAGACCGCCGCCGCCGGCGCCGCGGGCGCGGCCGTGTTCTCCATCGGCGGGCGGGCGCGCGCGGCGGAGTTCAACCTGCGCGTCGCCGACAGCTATCCGACCACGCATTCGTCCTCGATCAACACCAAGGCCTGGATCGAGCGGGTGGTGGAGCTGACCGAGGGCCGGGTGAAGCTGGACTATTTCCCGGCCGAGCAGCTGGCCAAGGCCGCCGACATGCTCGACGCCTGCCAGAACGGCATCGCCGACGTGGTCTACGCGGCGCCGCTCTACATCTCCGACCGGCTGCCGCTGTCGACGGTGGCGGCGCTGCCGCTGATCGGCAACGTCACCGACCGCGCGGGGCTCGACAAGGCCTGGCATGAGCTGCTGCTGGGGACGCTGAACGAGATCGAATACGAGCCGCAGGGGGTCCGGGTGATCCGCTCGTCCACCACGCCCGCCTATCAGCTGATGATGCGCAAGGAGAAGGTCACCACGCTCGACCAGCTCAAGGGCCGCAAGATCCGGTCTTCGGGCGGGGTGCAGGAGAAGTCGGTGGAGCAGCTGGGCGCGATCCCGACCGCCATTCCCGCCCCCGACCTCTACGCCGCCATCCAGCGCGGCACGGTCGACGGCGCGCTCTTCAACCTGCCGACCGCCTCGGGCTACCGGCTGGAGGAACAGCTGATGTGGTCGACCGACAACCTCAACCTCGGCCTCTTCCCCACCACCAACGTCATCAACATGGACGTGTGGGAGGGGCTGCCCGAGGACATCCAGACCGCGCTGGTGCAGGCGGGCGAGGAGACCATCGTCCTGCAATGGCCCCAGGACGACAAGCGGCAGGCGGAGTTCGGCGCGGCGCTCGAGAAGCGCGGCGGCGGGCTCTACCAGGTGCCGGACGCGGAGAAGAAGGCCTGGGTCGAGGCGCTGGCCCCCGTCCGCAAGGACTGGGAGGAGAACCTCGCCAAGCTGGGCAAGCCGGCCGAGATGGTCGCGGCGAAATGGGAGGAGCTCACCACGATGTGAGCCTCGCGCCCGGCCGCGCCGCTTTCGGGCGCGCGACCGGGCGGCCCTCCCGCCTCTCTCCTTCTGATCCCGGAGCCTTGAGCCCAATGCACGCCATCGACCGCGCCGTCGCCGCCCTCGAGACCTTCCTCGGCTGGTTCGCCAAGCTCGCGCTGGTCGCGATGATGCTGCTGATCTGCGCCGATGCGGGGGGGCGCTATCTGCTCAACAGCCCGGTGCCGGGGGTCTACGAGATCACCGAGATGTACCTGATGATCGGCGCGGTGTTCCTCAGCTTCGCGATGACCCAGCGGGTCGGCGGGCATGTGCGGGCGGACGTGTTCTTCGACCTGCTGCCCGCCCGCGCGCAGAAGGGTCTGGAGATCGTCTACCTGCTAGCGGCCCTCGTGCTGTTCGGGCTGATCGCCTGGGCGGCGGCGCGGACCTCGTTGCAGAATTTCGAGGCCAATCGCTGGACCACCGGCGTGGTGGCGATCCCCACCGGACCGTCCTGGGCCATCGCCGCGTTCGGGTCCTTCATGTTCTGCCTGCGGCTCGCGCTGCAGGCCATCCAGCTGATGCTGGGCGGCGAGATCGCCGGGCGCGGGGCCGACGGGCCCGACGTGCACGAGCTCTGATCCCGCGCCGCCCCTTCCTCCCGTTCTCCCGTTCAGGACACGCCGATGCTCGCCGCCACGGTCATTCTTCTCCTGCTCGCGCTGATCGCGCTGGGCATGCCCATCGCCTTCGCGCTGGGCGTCACCGGCGCGCTGGGCGTCCTCTCCCAGATCGGTTTCGGCCCGATGATGGGGGTGCTTCAGACCACGCCCTACCGGACCTCGGCGCATTTCCTGCTGTCGACGGTGCCGCTGTTCATCCTGATGGCGGAGTTTTTGGCGCGGGGGTCGGTGGTGCGCGACCTCTACCGGCTGGCCTATCTGTGGCTCGGCCATATCCGCGGCGGCCTGGCGATGGCGGCGATCGCGGCCAATGTGGGCTTCGCGGTGCTGTCGGGCTCGTCCACCGCGGCGGCGGCGGCCATGGCGCGGATCTCGATGCCCGAGATGCGGCGCTACGGCTATGACGAGAGCTTCGCGCTCGGCGTCATCGCCATCGGCGGCACGCTGTCGATCATGATCCCGCCGAGCCTCGCGCTGATCCTCTTCGGGGTGATGACCGAGACCTCCATCGGCAAGCTGTTCCTCGCGGGCGTCATCCCCGGGCTGATCACGGTGGCGGGCTACCTGATCGTCATCCAGATCCTCGTCCGCCGCCGCCCCGGGATCGCGCCGGCGACCGAGCGGTTTCCCCTCAAGGAGCGGATGGACGCTTTGCCCCGGGTCTGGCCGGCGCTGGTGCTGGTGTTCCTGGTTCTGGGCGGCATCTATTCCGGCGCGATCACGGCGACGGAGGCCGCGGCGGTCGGCGCGCTCGGCGCGCTGGTGATTTCGGTGCTGATCGGCGGGCTGCGGCTCGCGGGGCTGAACGACGCGCTGACCGCCACGCTGCGCGCCACCTGCATGATCTTCACCATCATCATCGGCGCGATGATCTTCGGCTATTTCCTCGCCATCGCCCAGATCCCGCAGACGCTGGTGGCGGCGGTGGGCGACCTGCCGCTGCCGCGCTGGGGCGTGATGATCGTCATCATCTGCATCTACATCATCCTCGGCTTCTTCATCGACCAGATCGCCATCGTCATCCTGACCCTGCCGCTGACGTTTCCTTTGGTGATGTCGCTCGGCTACGACCCGATCTGGTTCGGGATCATCGTCACCAAGACCGCGGAGATCGGCCTGGTGACGCCGCCTTTGGGCATGAACGTCTTCGTCGCCTGCGGGGCGGCGGGGGCGAAGATCGAGCACGGCTTCCGCGGCGTCGCCCCCTTCATCCTGGGCGAGCTGGTGGTGATCACGCTGCTGTTCCTGGTTCCGGAGCTGAGCACCTGGCTGCCCTCGCTGATGGACTGAAGCGGCGCGGGGCCGAAGATCATGCCCCGCAGCGACCGGGGGGTCTGGGCGATTGCCAGCGCGGCGCGGGGCGGCTTAGATGAGCGGCGTTCCCGGTCAGGACATGGATCATGCGGCTGTCTCGTTTCTCGGACTATGCGCTTCGGGCCTGTCTCTATCTCGGCGCGCATGAGGGGCGCGTGGTCCCGATTTCGGAGATCGTGCGCGCCCATGGGCTGTCGCAGAACAACCTGATGAAGGTGGTCAACACGCTGGTCGACGGCGGGATCCTGCGATCGGTGCGCGGCCGCAACGGCGGCGTGGCGCTGGCCCGGCCGGCGGCCGAGATCCGGGTGGGCGAGATCGTGCGGCTGATGGAAGGGGACGCGGCCATGGTCGACTGCGCGACCTGTCTGCTGCGCGGCCAGTGCGGGCTGGTCAGGGCGCTGAAGGAGGCGAAGGACGCGTTCTACGCCGCGCTCGACCGGCACGATCTGGCGGAGACGCTCCGCGCCCGTCCCGGGACGCTCGCGCGGCTGCTGGGGGCCGGGTCGGAGGGGATCGCGACCGCCTGAGCCGCCCTCGTCGAACGCGCCCCGTCCGACGGGCCGCGACCCATCGCGCGTCCGGACGCGCGACGTCTTGTTGTCTTCCCCGCGGCGCCTATCTGGGGTTGGCCTGTCGAAGGGGCGCGTTCGCGCGCCCCCTGCCCTGCATCAAGGTCGAGGCCCACATGATCGTCAGCCGCCGCGCCATCCTGGGATCCACCGCCGCGATGGGGGCGCTCGCCGCCGTCGCGCCGCTGGGCCGGGCCGTTGCGCAATCCGCCGCCCCCGTCCCCGCCTCCGTCCCCTTCGCCTACGAGGCGCTGGTGGCCCGGGCCGAAGCCGCCTGCCGCATGGCCTATCGCGAGCCCTACAAGCCGATGCCCGAGGTCACCGCCGGCATCGATTATTCCAAATGGGGCGAGATCCGCTTCCGCACCGACCAGGCCCCCTTCGCCGAGACCGGACCCTATCCGGTGACGTTCTTCCATCTGGGCCAGTACTTCCAGAAGTCGGTGAAGATGCACATCGTCCGCGACGGACGCGCCACCGAATTCCCCTACGACCAGTCCCTGTTCTCGATGCCCGCCGACAATCCGGCCCGCAAGCTGCCCGCCGACAGCGGCTTCGCCGGCTTCCGCTTCCAGGAATGGGTGGGGACGGAGGACTGGCCGACGCAGGACTGGCTCGCCTTCCTCGGCGCGTCCTACCTGCGCGCCATCGGCGCCTCGGGGCAATACGGCCTCTCCGCCCGCGGCGTGGCGATCAACCCCGCCTTGCCCGACGGGCCGGAGGAATTTCCCGACTTCACCGAATTCTACATCGGCGAGAGCGAGGATCCCGACGCCCCGGTCACGGTCTGCGCGCTGCTCGACGGTCCGTCGATCACCGGCGCCTTCCGCTTCACCGTGCTGCGCGGCCGCGACCGGACGCGCGGCGTGGAGATGGAGGTCGAGGCTCAGCTCTTCCTGCGCCGCGATGTGCAGCGGCTCTGCCTCGCGCCGCTGACCTCGATGTTCTGGTATGGCGAATATGGCCGCGAACGCGCCTTCGACTGGCGCGGAGAGGTGCATGACAGCGACGGGCTCGAGCTGTGGATGGCCGACGGCGAACGCATGTGGCGCCCGCTGAACAACCCGACCGGGACCCAGGTCTCGGCCTTCACCGCGGAAAACCCGCGCGGCTTCGGGCTGATGCAGCGCGACCGCGATTTTGACCATTACCGCGACGGGGTGAACTACGAGCGTCGCCCGAGCCTCTGGGTCGAGCCGATCGAGCCGCTGGGCCGCGGCGCGATCCAGCTGCTGGAGATCCCGACCGACGACGAGATCCACGACAATGTCGGGGCGTTCTGGGTGCCCGAGCGGCCGGCGAAGGCCGGGTCCGCCTGGCGGCTGCGCTACAAGCTGCACTGGCGCGACGACCACCCCTACCCCGCCACCAACATCGCCCAGACCATCTCCACCCGGATCGGCCGCGGCGGCCAGCCGGGCCTGCCCCGGCCGGCCAACACCTGGAAGATCGCGGTGGAGTTCGAGCGGCCCGAAGTGCTGACCACCATCCCCTACGGGGTGATGCCCGACGTGATCGCCACCACGTCGGTCGGGCGCATCGTGCGGACCTTCGTGGAGCCGGTGCCGGGCGGGAACGTGTGGCGGGCGTTCTTCGACATCGAGATCGGGTCGGACGAGGTGGCCGAGCTGCGCCTCTACATGGCGATGAACGGCACGCCGCTGACCGAGACCTGGACCTACCAGTTCCGTCGCGCCAACCTGATCCCCACCTGACAGGGGGCAGGGCCATGGCGGGTTGGCGCCCGCCCTACATGCGCTCGTAGGGCGGGTGCGAACCCGCCTTCGCCGCATCGGGGCGGGCGCCGACCCGCCCGCCCCGCGCCCCCCTTACTCGTAGGTCACATACCCCCGCACCGCCTCCCGGTCATAGCCTTCGGTCGCCGATACCAGCTGGCGCGTGTAAGCCTCCGCCGGGGCGCCGGTGCGCAGGGTTTCGGCGGTCAGTTCCTCCACCACCCGCCCGCGGTTCATCACCGCCACCCGCCCGCACAGATGGGTGACGACGGCGAGGTTGTGGGAGACCATCAGATAGGTGAGCCCCCGGTCCCGCTGGAGGCGCTTCAGGAGGTTCAGCACCTCCGCCTGCACCGACACGTCGAGGGCCGAGGTCGGTTCGTCCAGCAGCAGGATCTCGGGTTCCAGGATCAGGGCGCGGGCGACCGCGATGCGCTGGCGCTGCCCGCCCGAGATCTGGTGGGGATAGCGGAAGCGGAATTCGGGGCCGAGGCCGACATCCGACAGCGCCGCGATGATCCGTCGGTCCCGGTCGCCGATCCGATGGATCTCCAGCGGTTCGCGCAGGATGGCGTCGACGGTGTGGCGCGGGTGCAGCGACCCATAGGGGTCCTGGAACACCATCTGCATCCGCCGCGCCTCGTCGCGCGAGCGCTTGGAGGTCAGGGGCGTGCCATGGACCCGGATCGCCCCGCCCCAGTCGGGATTGATCCGGGCGATGGCGCGCAGGACCGTGGATTTGCCCGATCCGCTTTCGCCGACCAGGCCATAGGCCTCGCCCTTCGCCACCTTGAACGACACGCCGCGCACCGCCTGGACCGCGCTCACGCCCCGGCCGAAGGCGACGGAGAGGTTCTCGACCTCGATCATCGCGCGCCCTCCAGCCAGCCGGCGTCCCGGGTCAGAACCGGGAGCATGTCCTGCGGATGCTCCAGCGTCGGCAGGCAGTCGAGCAGGCCGCGCGTGTAGGGATGCCGCGCCTCGTGCAGGCGCCCGGCCTCCAAGACCTCCATCACCTGGCCGCCATACATCACCATCACCCGGTCGCAGAACGACGCCACCAGGTTGAGATCGTGGGAGATCAGCACCAGCCCCATCCCCCGCTCGCGCACCATGTCGTCGAGCAGCGCCAGCACCTGCATCTGCACGGTGACGTCGAGGGCGGAGGTCGGCTCGTCGGCGATCAGCACGTCCGGCTCCGGGATCAGCATCATCGCGATCATCACCCGCTGGCCCATGCCGCCCGAGACCTGGTGGGGGTAGAGATCGTAGACCTTTCCGGGCTCGCGGATGCGCACCGTCTCCAGCATCTCCATCGCCCGGGCGCGGGCCTTGCGGGCGGAGGCGTCGGTGTGGATGCGGTAGGCCTCGGCGATCTGCTCGCCGACCTTGACCACCGGGTTCAGCGAATAGCGCGGGTCCTGCATGATCATCGAGATCCGCGCCCCGCGGATCTTGCGCATCTGGCGCTCGGAGGCGGCGAGGAGGTCGATGCCGTCGAACACCATCTTCTTCGCCTGCACCCGGCCGTTGCGGGCGGAGAGGCGCAGGAGGGCGCGGCCGGTCTGGGATTTGCCCGACCCGCTTTCGCCCACGATGCCGAGACGCTCGCGGCCCAAGGCGAAGGAGACGCCGCGGACGGCTTCGACGAGGCCATGGGGGGTGCGGAAGGTGACGCGCAGGTCCTCGACCTCGATGAGAGGGGGGCTCATGCCTCGCCGCTCCGCGGGTCGAGGACGTCGCGCAGCCCGTCGCCGAGCAGGCAGAAGCCGAGCGACACCAGGAAGATCGCGGCGCCGGGCGCGGTCGGCACCCACCACTGGTCATAGAGGAAATCGCGCCCCGTGGAGATCATCGCCCCCCATTCGGGCAGCGGCGGCTGCGCGCCGAGGCCGAGGAAGCCGAGGCCGGCGGCCGTCAGGATGATGCCCGCCATGTCGAGCGTAAGCCGCACGATCACCGAGGCCAGACACAGCGGCACCACGTGTTTGCGCAGGATGCGCCAGGTGGAGGCGCCCTGCGCCTCGGCCGCGACGATATAGTCGGCCTTGCGGATGGTCAGCACCTCGGCCCGGGCGATGCGGGCGTAGGGGGACCAGGTGGTCAGGGCGATGGCGAGGACGGCGTTCTCCAGCCCCGGACCCAGCGCCGCGACGAAGGCCAGCGCCAGGATCAGGCGGGGGAAGGCGAGAAAAATGTCGACGATCCGCATCAGCGCCGCGTCGACCCAGCCCCCCGCATAGCCCGCGAGCGTGCCGACCGCGAGGCCGATGGGGGCGACGATGATCGACACCAGCCCCACGATGTAGAGCGTCACCCGCGACCCCCAGATCAGCCGGTCGTAGATGTCGCGGCCCAGCTGATCGGTGCCCAGCCAGTGCTCGGCCGAGGGGGGCAGCAGCCGATTCTCGAGGTCGGGGGTCAGGCCGGGGCCGCCGGTCAGCAGCGGTGCGAAGATCGCCGCCAGCACCAGCGCCGTCACGATGAGCAGCCCGGCCATCGCGATGGGATTGGTGCGGAAAGCGAGCCAGCCGAGCCAGGCGCGTTGCGCGCGCGCCTGCCAGGTGGAGGCGGGCGAGGGCGAACGGAGCCAGGCGCGGACGCCGCCGCTCGGCGCGTCGGCGACGGCGCTCATGTCCGGGCCCTCGGGTCGGCGAAGCGGTAGAGCAGATCGGAGAGCATGTTGATCCCCACGAAGCAGATGCCCACCACCACGGTCCCGCCCAGCACCGCGTTCATGTCGGCGTTGAACAGCGAGGTGGTGATGTATTGCCCGATGCCGGGCCAGGAGAACACGGTCTCGGTCAGCACCGAGCCCTCCAGCAGCGAGGCGTAGGTCAGGCCGATGGTGGTGATCAGCTGCACCAGCACATTTCGAAACGCGTGGTTCCAGATCACCGAGGTTTCGGAGGCGCCCTTGATCCGGGCCGCCAGCACGTATTCCTGCCCCAGCTGGTCGAGCATGAAGGACCGCGTCATCCGCGCGATATAGGCGAGGGCGTATAGCCCCAGCACGCCGGCGGGCAGGATCAGGTGGCCGATGGCGTTGTGGAAGATCTCCCACTCGCCCTGAAGCGCCGCGTCGATCAGGATCACCCCGGTGACGCTGTCCACGACCCCGTCGTAATAGATGTCGATCCGGCCCGGGCCCTCGACCCAGCCGAGATTGCCGTAGAAGATCAGCAGGCCCAGCATCCCCAGCCAGAACACCGGCGCCGAATAGCCCGCGAGCCCCAGCACCCGGGCGCAATGGTCGATCCAGCGCCCCTGGTTCACCGCGGCCCAGACGCCGAGCGGAATGCCGATCACGCAGCCGATCAGGGTGGCGAGCGTCGCCAGCTCCAGCGTCGCCGGGAAGAACCGCAGGATGTCCTCGGTCACCGGCCGCGAGGTCATGATCGAGGTCCCGAAGTCCCCGCGAAAGATCTGGCCGAGATAGGTGAGGTATTGCTCCCAGATCGGGCGATCGAGCCCCATCTCCAGGAACACCCGTTGATACGTCGCCTCGGAGGCGCGGTCCCCGACCACCGCCAGCACCGGGTCGGAGGGCATGACCCGGCCGATCACGAAGGTGATGGCGGTCAGCCCGAGAAAGGTGAGCAGGAGCGAGACGAGCGCGCTCGCCGTCGCCCGCAGGGCGCGCGGCGCCGCGGGGAAGGACCCCTTCGGCGCCGCGCTCGTCGTGTCGGTCAAGACCGCGGCCCTACTTGGTCACGGTGCGGTAGAAGATCAGGTCGAAGGTCGGTCCGGAGACGAAGCCCTCGACCTCCTTGCGCATCACCGCCTGCTCGGTCTGCTGGAACATGATGGCGTAGGGGCCCTCATGCATCAGCTTCTCCTGGATGTCCTTGTAGAGCTGGGCGCGCTTGGGGACGTCGGTCTCGTTGCGGGCCGCGACCACCATCGCGTTCATGTCCTCGGACGCCCAGGCGTTGCGCCAGGCCAGCACGCCGGTGAGCTTGGCTTCCAGCCGGTTGTCGGGGTTATGGGCGAAGGCGTCGAGATTCGAATGCGGGTCGACATAGTCCGGCGACCACTGGGCGAGGATCAGCTGGTGCTTGCGGGCCCGATACATCGGCCAAAGGGTCTTGCCCTCGGCCGTGGCGATCTCGGCCTTGATGCCGCCGAGCGCGAGCGTGCCCTGAACCGCCTGGGCGATCTCGGGATAGGGCGACTGGTTGAGCGTATCCATGTGGATCGAGAAGCCGTCCGGGTAGCCCGCCTCGGCCAGCAGGGCCTTCGCCTTCTCGACGTCGAGGCGATAGGGCGTCTCGTTGTAAGCCGCCCACATCCCCTCGGGCCAGGCCGCCTGATGGACCTTGAACTGGCCCTTCAGGAAGCTCTCCTCCATGCCCTTGTAGTCGACCAGATACCGGATCGCCTCGGCGACCTTGGGGTTGGACAGGATCTCGTCCGACTGGTTGAAGGCCATGTAGATCTCGGCGGCCTTGGGGTCGGTCTGCACCTTGAGATCGGCGTTGGCGCCGAGCGCCGCCACCATGTCCGGCGTGAGATCGCGGGCGACGTCGATGTCGCCCTTTTCGATCAGCAGGCGCTGGGCGCCCGGCTCGGCCACATGACGCACGATCACCCGCTTCACGCCCGGCGCGCCTTGGCGGAAGCTCTCGTTCGCGGTCATCGAGACCAGCTCGTTGGCCTTCCAGGTCTGCAGCTTGAACGGGCCCGAGCCTGCGGAATGGTTCTTCAGCCAGGCGTAGCCCATGTCGCCGTCGACGGCGTTGGCCTCCACCGTCTTCATGTCGACGATGGACGCGACGCCGGCCGACAGCGCGTTCAGCACGAGGGCGGGGGAGAATTCCTCGGTGATGGTGACCACCACCTTCCCGTCCTCGACCCGGACCAGCTCGTCCACGTTTTCAGGCGTCCAGCCGAACTGGGTGACGATGAAGGCCGGGGTCTTGTTCAGCTTCACCACGCGGCGCAGCGAATAGACCACATCCTCGGCCCGGACCGGGTTGCCGCTCTCGAAGGTCATGCCCTCGCGGATCGCGAAGGTGATGGTCTTGGCGTCGTCGGAAACCGTGTTGGTCTCGCACACGCCGCAGACCAGGGTCGACATGTCGGAGGGTTCGAACCACATCAGCCGGTCGTAGATCTGGGCGATGATCTCGCCGCCGGAGAATTCGAACACCTCGGCCGGGTCGAGGGTGATGATGTCGGACACGTCCTTGGCCATCACGAACGTGTCGGCGGGTGGGGCCGCGTAGGACGGGGCGGGCGCGAACGCCACGCTGGAAAGCAATGCCGCGGCGAGTCCCGTCGCCGCCAGTCTGCGAGTGATCAACATGGTCGCGCCTCCGCTGTTGCGCGCCGCGCTGTTGGACGCGGCCTGAAGTCGGGCCGGGGTCGAGCCCGGCCTCCTTTGACGGGCGCGGCTGGTTCCGCGACCCGATAACGAGCCTGTGAAATTAGGTCTCGGCTGTCCACAAATGAATGTCGGCGGCGCCGCGAAAACGGCGTGAATTATTGCATCGCAGCAGGGGCGCCCGACTGCGCGCCACGGTCTGCGCGATCGGCAGGCGCCGCGGCCGGGCCGCTCCGCGGCGCCCATGCGTCACCTTGCGGATCTGGGTCAGCCGCTCCGGGTGCTCGACCGCTGGATCAGCTCGAAGCCCAGATCGACGGCGGGCGAGGCGGGGGCGGCGCCGTTGATCCTGGCGAGCAGCATCTCGATGGCGAGCCGCCCCATGCGGCGGCGGCGGGTCTGGATCGAGGTGATCGAGGGCACCGCGGCGGCCATCATCTCGAGGTCGTTGAAACCGACGATGCCGAAGCGGTCGGGGACCGCGATGCCGCGCGCCTGGCATTCGAAGAGCGCGCCGAGCGCGAGGTCGTCATTGGCGCAGAAGGCGGCGTCGAGGTCCGGGGTCGCGTCCAGCAGCTGCGCGGTCAGCCGGCGGCCCATGGTGACGCTGCTCGGCTCGGGCGAGAGCGCCTCGTGGAAGGGGGGGCCGAGGCCGGCTTCGCCCAACGCCTCCCGCCAGCCCTCGCGCCGACGCATCAGGCGGGCGTCCATGCGCGCGCCGAGCATGCCGATGCGCCGATAGCCGCGCGCCGCGAGATGGCGCACCGCCTCCTTGGCGGCCTCGTGATGGGAGAAGCCGATCAGCATGTCGATGGGATCGGCGCTCCGCTCCATGATCTGCACGATGGGAAAGCCCGCGGCGCTCAGCAGCGCCCTTGTGCGGGGCGACTGGTCGATGCCGGTGACCAGCATCGCCGCGGGGCGCTGGGAGGCGAAGAGGGAGACGAGGCGGTCCTCCTCCTCCGCATCATAGCGGGTGTCGCCGATCTGGATCTGGAAGCCCGAGCCCGCCACGGCGTCATGGATGCCGAGCAGCACGTCGGCGTAGACGTTGTTGGTGAGGCTGGGCAGCAGCACGCCGATGACGTCGGAGCGGCCCGACGCGAGCACGCGGGCCTGCGGGTCGGGGACGTAATTCAGCTCGCGGATCGCGGTCTCGATCCGGGCGCGGGTGTCGGGAGAGACCTGGTCGGGGCGGCGCAGCGCGCGCGACACCGTGATCGGCCCGACGCCGGCGATGCGGGCGACGTCGGCGAGCGTCGGGCGGCCGGAGGAGCGGCGCTGGCTCATGCGCCCGTCCCCCGCCCCGTGCCCTGCCGCGTCGCGCGCATCCTGATCCCCTCCCCCATCCTGCGGTTCCCGGCGCCATAATGCCCATCGCGCGGCCTGTGTCGACCGGGGGGCGCGGGCGGCGGCGAGGCGCCCGGATCGGGTCGCGTTGACAAACATGATAGCGCTATCATACCGTCGTGGCAGCGCTGCCACAAGCTTTGGCGGTCGATTCTCGCGGCCTTGAGGCTGCACGGATGAATTCCGGGCGGAACGCCCGGGCGCTTGATAATCCAAGGGAGGACAACGTCATGATGTGGATGAAAACCGCGCTCGCGGCCGCTTCGATCACGCTCGCCACCGGCGCGGGCATCGGGGCCGCGATGGCCCAGGACTACAATTTCCGGTTCCAGTCGAGCGATCCCGCCGGCAACCCGAACTACGAGATGCAGAAGAAGTGGACCGAGATCGTCAAGGAGAAGACCGGCGGCCGGATCACGGTCGAGCTGATGCCGGTCGAGTCCCTCGTCGCCCATAACGAGACCCAGGACGCCATCGCCGCCGGCATCCTCGACGGGCACATCACCGATGTCAGCTACTTCGCCGGCAAGGACCCCGCCTTCGGCCTGATCGCCAACCCGGTCGGCGCCTATTCCGATCCCCAGGAGATGTTCGACTTCATCAACGAGGGCGGCGGCCGGGAGCTGATGCAGGAACTCGAAGGCCCCTACGGCCTGCACTTCATCGGCGCCACCTCGCCGGGGCTCGAGTCCTTCGTGTCCAAGGTCCCGCTCGACGGCGTCGACGACCTCAAGGGCCTGAAGCTGCGCGCCCCCGAGGGCCTGGTGCAGAACGTCTTCGCCGCCGCCGGCGCGTCGCCGGTCAACCTGCCGGGGTCGGAGGTGTTCACCTCGCTCGACAAGGGCGTGATCGAGGCCGCGGACTACAACGTCTTCTCCACCAACCAGGCGCAGGGCCTGAACGACGTGGCGCATCACCCGGTCTATCCGGGTTTCCACTCGCTGCCGCTCATCGAGATCTCGATGAACAAGGCGAAGTTCGACGCGCTGCCCGAGGATCTGCAGACGGCGCTGGAGGAGTCGGTGATCGAGTTCGCCCAGCTCCAGACCGCCGAGGTGAAGAAGGCCGACACGGCCGCGGTCGAGAAGGCCAAGGCCGGCGGCGTCATCACCGTCCACGACTGGTCGGCCGAGGAGCGGGCCAAGTTCCGCACCATCGCCATGGCCGAGTGGGAGAAGGTCGCCGAGCGGTCCGACAACGCCCGCAAGGTCTACGACACGCTCGTGGCCTATCTGAAGGACAAGGGCCTGATGAACTGAGACCGTTTCGCGGGGGCTTCGGCCCCCGCGTCGCGTTCGGCCCGCGCGGCCTTCGGGTTGCCGGCGCGCTTTCGCGCCCCACCCTCCTCCGACATTCCCGTGGCGCCCGCAGCCCCGCACCCCGCGTGGGCGCGCGCCTTGTCCCTCGCCTCCATCGCGGAGACCTCGCCATGACCGACAGCCCTCCGCCCGAAGCCATCCTGCGCGAGGACGTGACCGCGGTTCCCGAGGCCGGCCGGCTCGGCCGCTGGATCGACCGCGGCGGACTGCTGTTCGCCGCCGGCATCGTGGTCTCGATGCTGATCCTGATCCAGGAGGTGTTCCTGCGCTACGTGTTCAACGCGCCCACCATCTGGGCGCATGAGACGACGGTGTTCCTGTGCGGCTGCGCCTTCGTCTACGGCGGGCTCTACTGCACCTCCCATGACCGGCATATCCGGGTGGTGCTGATCTACGACTGGCTGCCCGCCAAGGTCCGCCGGGGGTTCGACGTGGCGATCTCGGCGATCTGCGCGCTCGCGTCGGCCATGTTCTGCTGGGCGGCCTGGGTGATGGTGTCGCGCGCCGCGTTCTCTCCCGACGGCTCGGTGCGGCTCGAGAGCTCCGGCTCCGCCTGGGACCCGGCGTTCCCGGCGCTGATCAAGATTTTCCTGATGGTGGTGATGGGCCTTATGGCGATCCAGTTCGTGATCCTGGCGTGGAGCTATGCGACCGGGACCCGCACCGCGGCCGGCAAGGGGCGTGGGTGATGGAGGTCTTCGGTTCCATCCAGGCGCTGGGCGTCGAGGGCGCCACGCTCGCCATGTTCGCGATGCTGCTGGTCCTGCTGCTGACCGGCATTCCGCTGGCCTTCGTGACGCTGCTCGTGGCGCTGGTCTTCGCGCTGGGCTGGTTCGGCCCGATGGCGGTGCCGCTGATCACGTCCCGCGTCTACACCTTCGTGTCGTCCTTCATCTTCGTCTCGGTGCCGATGTTCGTGCTGATGGCGGCGATCCTCGACCGGTCCGGCATCGCCCGCGATCTCTTCGACGCGATGAAGCTGGTCGGCGGGCGCCTGCGCGGCGGCGTGGCGATCCAGACCCTGCTGGTCGCGGTGATCCTGGCCGCCATGTCGGGCATCATCGGCGGCGAGATCGTGCTGCTCGGCCTGCTCGCCCTGCCCCAGATGCTGCGGCTCGGCTATGACCGCAAGCTCGCCATCGGCGTGGTCTGCGCGGGCGGCGCGCTCGGCACCATGGTGCCGCCGTCGATCGTGCTCATTCTCTACGGCCTGACCGCCAACGTCTCGATCGGCGACCTGTTCACCGCGTCGTTCCTGCCGGGGCTGATGCTCGCCGGGTTCTACGTGATCTATGTGCTGGTCCGCGCCTACATCAACCCCGCCATCGCCCCCATCGTCGACGAAGCCCCGATCCCGCGGGCCGAGAAGCTGCGGCTGCTCAAGGGCCTGATCCTGCCGATGCTGGTGGTGGCGGGCGTGCTCGGCTCGATCTACGGGGGCGTCGCCTCGGTGACCGAGGCGTCGGCGGTCGGCGTTCTGGGCGTGCTGCTGTCCACCGTGGTGCGCGGCGAGTTCACCTTCGCGCTGCTCAAGGGCGCCGCGCTGCAGACGCTGCGCACGGTCGGCATGATCGTGTGGATCGGCATCGGCGCTTCGGCGCTGGTCGGCGTCTTCAACCTGATGGGCGGCATCCAGTTCGTCTCCGGCCTCATCACCGGGATTTCCGACGACCGGCTGCATGTGCTGCTGTTCATGATGGGCATCCTGTTCGTGCTGGGCATGTTCCTCGACTGGACCGGCATCGCGCTGCTGACCATGCCGGTCTTCGTGCCGATCATCACCAAGCTGGGCTATGACCCGGTGTGGTTCGGGGTGCTGTTCTGCATGAACATGCAGGTGTCGTTCCTGTCGCCGCCCTTCGGGCCGGCCGCGTTCTACCTGAAATCGGTGGCGCCGCCGGACATCAGCCTGGGGACGATCTTCAAGTCGCTGCTGCCCTTCATCGCCATGCAGATCCTGGCGCTGGCGGTGCTGATCGCCTTCCCCGGCATCACCGGACGCTGAGGACGACATGGCATCCGGATTGAAGATCGCGAAGGTCGAAACCCTGCGCCTGGGCGAGTTCCCCAACCTCGCCTGGGTGGAGATCACCGCCGACGACGGCACGGTGGGCCTGGGCGAGAGCTTCTTCGGCGCGAGCGCCGTGGAGGCCTATGTCCACGACTGGTGCGCGCCGCGCCTGATCGGGCAGGACCCGCTGGCGATCCCGGCGCGGATGACGAGCCTGCGCGACTATATCGGCTGGCGGGGGGCGGGGGTGGAGACGCGCGCGCTTTCCGCCATCGACATCGCGCTGTGGGACCTGTTTTCAAAAGTCCATGGCGCGCCGCTGGTCGACATGCTGGGCGGGCGGGCGCGCGACGCGATCCGCACCTACAACACCTGCGCCGGCTACCGCTATGTCCGCTCGGCTGAGGGGCAGGCCGTGGCGAACTGGAACACGACGGCCGCCGAGGGGCCGTATGAGGACCTCGACGGGTTTTTGCATCGCGCCGACGAGCTGGCGCTGAGCCTCAAGGACCAGGGCATCACCGCGATGAAGATCTGGCCGTTCGACCCGGCGGCCGAGCGGTCGGGCGGGTGGGACATCACCCCCGAAGAGCTGCGGACCGCGCTGGAGCCCTTCGAAAAGATTCGGAGCGCGGTCGGCGACGACATGGACATCATGGTCGAGTTCCACTCGCTGTGGTCGCCGCCCATGGCGCGCCGGCTGGCGCGCGCGCTGAAACCCTATGACACCTACTGGCACGAGGATCCGTTCCGCCTCGAAAACCTCGCCGATCTGAAGGAATACGCCCGCCATTCCGACGCGATGATCTGCGCGTCGGAAACCCTGCCCTCGATCCACGCCTTCCGGGACTATTTCGAGACCGGCGTGGCGGGCGTCGCGATGCTCGACCTCGGCTGGTGCGGCGGCGTGTCGGCCGCGCGCAAGATCGCCGGCATGGCGGAGGCCTATCAGATCCCCGTGGCCCCCCATGACTGCACCGGGCCGGTGGTCTACGCCGCGTCCTGCCACCTGTCCCTGCATGCGCCGAACGCCCTGATCCAGGAATCGGTGCGCGCCTTCTACACCGGCTGGCATCTGGAGATCGCGGAGGCCGTGCCCACCCCCGTGAACGGCATGATAGATGTCACCGACGCCCCCGGACATGGCGTGACGCTCCGGGCGGGCCTCAAGACCCGCCCCGACGCGCGCACCCGCGCGACGACCCATTGAGGAGACCGGCGATGACCGACGCCCCCAGAAAACTCCGTTCCCGCAACTGGTTCGACAATCCCGACGATCCCGGCATGACCGCGCTCTACCTCGAGCGCTATCTGAATTACGGACTGACCCGCGAGGAGCTGCAGTCGGGCCGCCCGATCATCGGCATCGCCCAGACCGGCTCCGACCTCTCCCCCTGCAACCGCCCCCTGATGGAGCTGGCGAAACGCACCCGCGAGGGCATCCGCGAGGCCGGGGGGATCTGCTTCGAATTCCCCGTCCACCCGATCCAAGAGACGGGCAAGCGCCCCACGGCGTCGCTCGACCGCAACCTGGCCTATCTGGGGCTGGTCGAGGTGCTTTACGGCTACCCGCTCGACGGGGTGGTGCTGACCATCGGCTGCGACAAGACCACGCCCGCCTGCCTGATGGCGGCGGCGACGGTGGATATTCCCGCCATAGCGCTTTCGGGCGGACCGATGCTGAACGGCTGGCACCAGGGCGAGCGGGCCGGATCCGGCTCGATCATCTGGAAAGCGCGCGAGATGCTGGCGCGCGGCGAGATCGACTATGAGGGCTTCATGGAGATGGCGGCGGCCTCGGCCCCGTCTCCGGGGTTCTGCAACACCATGGGCACGGCGACGACGATGAATTCGCTGGCCGAGGCTTTGGGCATGTCCCTGCCCGGCTGCGCCGCGATCCCCGCGCCCCATCGCGAACGCGCCCAGATCGCCTACCAGACCGGCAAGCGGATCGTGGAGATGGTGCGCGAGGACCTCAAGCCCTCCGACATCCTCACCCGCCCGGCCTTCGAGAACGCCATCGCCGTGTCCTCGGCCATCGGCGGGTCGACCAACGCCCCGATCCACATCGCCGCCATCGCGCGGCATGCGGGGGTCGCGCTCGACCTTCAGGAATGGGAGCGGATCGGGCGCGAGATCCCGCTGGTGGTCAACCTCCAGCCCGCCGGCAAGTATCTGTGCGAGGATTTCCATCGCGCCGGCGGCGTGCCGGCGGTGATCGGGGCGATGATGGAGGAAGGTCTGATCCGCGAAGAGGCGATGACCGTCACCGGGCGCACCATGGGCGAGAACTGCCGGGGCAAGCGCTCCGAGGACGCCGACGTGATCATGCCCTTCTCCGCGCCGCTGAAGAAGGCGGCCGGGTTCCGGGTGATGCGCGGCAACCTCTTCGACACCGCGATCATGAAGGCCTCGACCATCTCGCCGAACTTCCGGGCGCGGTATCTGTCGAACCCCGACGACCCGGAGGCCTTCGTCGGCCGCGCCATCGTCTTCGACGGGCCGGAGGACTATCACCACCGCATCGACGACCCGGCGCTCGAGATCGACGAGCACTGCATCCTCTTCATGCGCGGCGTCGGCCCCATCGGCTATCCCGGCGCGGCCGAGGTGGTGAACATGCGCGCCCCCGACTACCTGCTGAAGCGCGGCGTCAACGAGCTGCCCTGCATCGGCGATGGACGCCAGTCCGGCACCTCGGGCTCGCCCTCGATCCTCAACGCCTCCCCCGAGGCCGCCGCCGGCGGGCCGCTGGCGCTGCTGAAGACCGGAGACAAGGTGCGGGTGGACATGAAGACCGGGTCGGTCGACGCGCTGGTCTCGGAACCCGACTGGGCGCTGCGGCTGTCGGCGCTGCAGGACGCGGGCGGCTACGCCTACCCCGCCTCGCAGACGCCGTGGCAGGAGATGCAGCGCGGCTGCGTCGACCAGCTCGGCGACGGCATGGTGCTGAAGCCGGCGGTGAAATACCAGCGCATCGCCGCCAAGGGCATGCCGCGCGACAACCACTGAGGGGGCGGGCGAAAGCCCCCCTCCGCCCCCATCCCGGAGACGCCCGATGATCACCCTCGACGCCGCCCTCGACCACCTGCCGCTGATCGCCATCCTGCGCGGCATCACCCCGCCCGAGGCGCTGCCGGTGGGCGACGCGCTGGTGGAGGCGGGGTTTTCGATACTCGAGGCGCCGCTGAATTCGCCGGACGCCTTCGCCACCATCCGCCAGCTCGCCGACACGCATGGCGAGACCTGCCTGATCGGCGCCGGCACCGTGCTGACCCCCGAGGACGCGGCCCGCACCGCCGACGCGGGCGGGCGGATCGTGGTCTCGCCCAACTTCAACGTCGAGGTGGTGCGCGCCACCAAGCGGCTTGGCATGGTGTCCTGCCCGGGCGTGTTCACCCCTTCGGAGGCGTTCGCGGCGCTCGACGCCGGGGCGGATTGCCTGAAGATCTTCCCCGGCGACGCGATCGCGCCGAGCTTCATCAAGGCGCTTCGCGCAGTGCTCCCCAAAACCGCCCGCGTGGTGGTCACCGGCGGCGTCGGGGCGACGAACCTCGCCGAATTCATGGCGGCGGGGGCGAACGGGGCCGGCATCGGCTCGGCGCTCTACAAACCCGGACGCCCGGCGAGCGAGGTGGCGGTGATCGCCGCCGAGCTCGTCGCCGCGGCGCGCGCCGCCCGGGGCGCGGCATGACGGCGAAACTCGACATCCTCTGCCTCGGCGAGCCGATGGTCGAGTTCAACGAGACCGAGCCCGGCCGCTGGCTGGAAGGCTTCGGCGGCGACGTCTCGAACGTCGCCATCGCCGCCGCCCGGCTGGGGGCCCGGGCCGGGATCGCGACCCGGCTCGGCGCGGACGGGTTCGGCGACGGGCTGGCGCGGCTCTGGGCGGCGGAGGGGGTCGACGCCTCGGCGGTCGCCCGCGATCCGGACGCGCCGACCGGGCTCTATTTCGTGCGGCACGGGCCTGACGGGCATGCGTTCGAATATCGCCGCGCCGGATCCGCCGCGGCGCGGATGGGGCCTGGCGATCTGCCGCTGGACGCGATCCGCGAGGCCCGCCTGCTGCATCTGTCAGGCATCTCCCAGGCGATTTCGGAGACGGCCGCCGAGGCGGGCTTCGCCGCGATCGCTGCGGCGCGCGAGGCCGGCGCGCTCGTCTCCTACGACCCCAATCTGCGGCTGCGGCTGTGGTCTCTGGACCGCGCCCGCGAGGTGATCCACCGCGCGATGGAACGCGTCGACGTGGCCCTGCCGGGGATCGACGACGCCCGCGCGCTGACCGGGCTGGAGGATGCCGAGGCGATCTGCGGCTTCTACCTCGATCTCGGCGCCAAGGTCGTGGCGCTGACGCTGGGCGAGGACGGCGCGATGGTGGCGACCGCTGCGGGCCGCGTTCGCATCCCGGCGCGGACCGCGCGCGCGGTGGACGCGACCGGGGCGGGCGACTGCTTCGACGGCGCCTTCCTGACCCGCTGGCTGGAATGCGGCGACCCGCAGGAGGCCGCCCGCTTCGCCGCCGCCGCCGCCGCGATCTCGGTCGAGGGCTATGGCGCCGTCGCCCCCCTGCCCCGCCGCGCGGCGGTGGAGGCGATGCTGGCCGCCTAGCCCGCGGTCACGCCGAAGATCATCCTCACCCCCGCCGTCGCGGCCATGGCGAGCGTGACCCTGACCGCGCCCCGGGCGCGAGGCGCGCCACGATGAGCGGGACCACGGCGCCGACCGCGAAGGTCGACGCCGACGCGATCACGCCGTCGCCGGAGGCGGCGCCCTGCGCAGGACGCCTCGCCGCGCGCGGCCTGGCGGCTTGCGGTTGGCGCCGATGCCGATGCCGCTGGCATTGGATCCGCGCGCTCAGCCTTCGCCCAGCTGCCCGGCCAGTTCGCCCATGCGCAGCTCGCCCTCGCGGGTCTGGCCGCCGATCTCCAGAAAACGGCGCATGTTGGTGCGGGCCCCCTCGGTGCGCAGCAGCTGGTTGAAAAGATGGGCCTCTTCGTAAAGGCCCTCGCGCAGCGGGAGGGCGGAGGCGTGGACGCTCTCCTTCGCCAGGCGCACCGCGGTCGCCGGGAACGAGGCGATGCGCCGGGCGAGACGCTCGACTTCCGGGCCGATCCGGTCGGCCTCGTAGATGCGGTTGAGAAAGCCCCAGCGCTCGGCGGTCTCGGCGTCGAGGTCGTCGCCGCCGAGGATCATCTCCATCGCCCGGCCCAGGCCCACCAGATGCGGCAGCCGCTGGGTGCCGCCGCCGCCGGGGAGGATGCCGAGGGGGACCTCCATCTGGTTGATCCTGGTCTTGCCGCGCACGCCGAAGCGCATGTCGAAGGCCGCGGCAAGCTCCGCGCCGCCGCCGCCGACCCGGCCCTCGATCTGGGCGATCACCACCTTGTCGAGGGTTCGGAACCGCTCGCACAGCGCATGGAAGGGCTTGACCTGAACGTCACGCCGCGCCGGCCCCTCGGTTGGGCGGTCGAGGATCGCCGAGACGTCGAAATGGGCGAGGAAGAAGTCCGGGTCGGCGCTTTTCATCACGACGACGAGCAGGTCGGGATCGGCCTTCAGCTCATGCGACAGGGTTTCCAGTTCGGCCAGCAAGGCCAGCGTGATCACGTTCAGCGGCGGGGCGGAGATGGTGACCGTGGCGACCCGACCGGATCGTTCGACGGCGAGCATCTTGTAGGCGTCAGGCATGGCGTTTCCTCGGATCGTCTTTGGGGCGTCCGCACGTCCGGGGGGCGGACGTGGCGTCGCAGCGATCATGACGACCGCAGGTTTCCCCGCTTTCGGAGAAAGCTCAAGCGGGGTCGTCGCCCGCGAGCGCCGCGGCGGCGGCGGCGGAGGCGGGCCCCGAGCCTGAGCGGCGCCTGCCCGCCGCCCCCGTCGTCGCGTCATCGCGACAGGCCCGCCACGACGTTCGACAAACCCGCCGGTCACCTGCTAGGGAACGCAACCGCGCCGCGCGCGGCGCGCGGGACGGCCGGAGACGTCTGGTCGCATTCGCTCATGCCGGAAAGAGCCCCATCTGTCGCGACCTGGCAGGGCTGGCGCCTTGCCGCGAACGTAAAGAGGTCGGACAGGTGCGGGCGACGCGAGCTGCGGGCGGCAAGTCTCTGACCCTGTCGTTGATGCGTGCGGCGAACGCGCGACGGGATGCGCCGAAGATTTCGGTGGGCGAGCTGCTGGAGGAACTGGGCGAGCTGTCCTTCGGCTGGACCATCCTGCTCTTCGCCATCGTCAACATGCTGCCGCTGCCGCCGGGTCTGACGCTGATCACAGCGATTCCGCTGATGTATCTGACGCTGCAGATGGCCTGGGGACGGCGCCAGGTGACGCTGCCGCGCCGGCTGATGGCCTTCGAGGTCAGCCGCCCCGCCTTCCGCCGCGGCGTGCACCGGCTGCGCCCGATCACCCGGGTGCTGGAGCGGGTGCTCAGGCCCCGCCTGCCCGGCCTGTTCCGCCCGGACCGCGAGCGGCTGCTGGGCGCGCTGATGTTCCTGGTTTCGGTCGCTTTGTTCCTGCCGATCCCGCTCAGCGCCTGGGGGCCGGCCATCGCCATGCTGATCTGCGCCTTCGGCCTGATCGAGCAGGACGGCGCGGTGCTGCTGGCAGGGCTGGCGGCCGGCGCGGTCTCCATCGCCGTGACCGCGGCGGTGGTGTTCGCGATCATGACCGAAGCCTCGATCCTGATGAACTGAGCCCCCGGGGGGCGCCCGCCCCCCGGACCCGTCGCGTCAGCCGAGCCTGGTTACGTGCACGTCAGGGCGCGCGCCGCCGTTCCAGTCGAAGCCCCCCGCGCGTTCCACCTGGGCCGCGAGCTGCAGCAGCAGCCCGTCGCGGCCCATCGCCGACTGCAGGTGCATGCCCAGCGGCAGCCCGCAGTCATGCCGCGCCATCGGCACGGAAATCCCCGGCGTGCCGCAAAGATTGTTCAGCGGCGTGTAGGCGAAGAAGCCCCACAGGTTCTCGAACCAGTCCTGCGGAGAGGGGTTGTCGGTGCGGGTCAGGTATTCGAGCGTGCCGACCTTCGGCGTCTCGCGCGCGGTGATCGGGGTCAGGATGATGTCCCAGTCCTCGAAGAACGCGGCGAAGGCGCGCGAGGTGGCGTTGAACGCCATCTGCATGTCCGAGCGTTGGGTATAGGTCGCGTCCTTCCCCGCCTCCCAGATCCGGATGTTCATCGGCTCGATCAGGTCGACGGGGGGTTTCTCGAGACCGCGGGACCGGATCAGGTTGTTCACCGTCTGGGCGAAATTGGTGATGTAGCAGGTGGTCTGCGCGGCGTAGGCGGCGGCGAGATCGACTTTCGGCGCGACCCATTCGACGTGATGGCCGAGCGCCTCGAAGACCTTCGCCACCCGCTCGAGCTCGGCCGCGATATGGGGCGTGGCCTTGTAGGGCCCCCATTCGTGGGAGACGGCGATGCGCAGCGGCTTGGGGTCCGCCTCGATCTGGGTCAGGAACGGGGTGTCGGGTTTCCAGTAGGGCATGAACTCGCCCGGCGCCGCGCCGCGGCAGGCGTCGACGAAGGCGGCGGTGTCGCGCACCGTGCGGGTCAGGCAGCCCTGGGTCGAGACGACCGAAGTGAAGTCGGAGGCCGCCGGCGCGATCGAGAAGGTGCCGCGCGAGGATTTCAGCCCCACCAGCCCGCAGGTCCCGGCCGGGATGCGGATCGAGCCGCCGCCGTCGGTGCCATGCGCCATCGGCAGCACACCCGCGGCGACGGAGACCGCGGACCCCGCCGACGACCCGCAGCTGGTGTAGTCCACGTTCCAGGGGTTGCGGGTGACGTAAAGGTCAGGGTTCTCGGCCGAACTGCAGCAGCCGAATTCCGGCGTGGTGGTGCGCGCGATGAAGTTCAGGCCCGCCCGTCTCATCTTGGACGCGAGGAAGCTGTCCGCCTCCGGCCGGTTCCCTTTCATGAAGAACGACCCCTGCTCCTGCAGGCGCCCCGCCAGCGTGGGGCCGAGATCCTTGATGGCGAAGGGGATGCCGGCGAAGGGGCCGGCCGGGTCGGTCCCGTTGGCGGCGGCGTCGGCGACCGCGTCGCCGAAGATCTCGATCACGCCCGAAATCTCGGGATTGACGCCCAACGCGCCCTCGGCGGCCTGGGCGGCCAGCTCCTCGGCGCTCGCCTCACCGGAGCGGACGAGTTGCGCCAGGTCCAGACCATCTTTCGCGGACCATTCGTCCCAACTCAGAACCGTCATCCGTCGATCTCCTCGCGATCATGGGGCGCGGCCTGGCCGGTCGGATCCGGCAGGCCTCGCGACCCATTGACGACGGTCCGGCGGCGCCTGTCGGCGCCGCCTGTCGCCGCGGGTGCGCCTGGTCAGGCTCAGGCGGGGATCTCGGCCGGCGCGCCATCCACCCGCACCTCGCCCGCCACGTTGTCGACCACCACGTGGCAATCGTAGAGCGTCAGGGTCGGGCGCACGCCGAAGCGGGACTCCATCCAGGCCGGCCATTGGTCGTCGAACCAGGCCTCGGCGTTCTCGCGGCTGTCGAACATGTAGACGCCGCCGCCCCCCGCCTCGCCGTTGAGGTAGTGCTTGGACTGCAGGCCCTTCACCTCCCGGTAGATCTTGCTGGACGCGAGCGCGCCCTGGATGGCGGCGTCGCGCGCAGGCTTGGGACTGCGCGGGATCTGGACGAGCGCGATGATCATGGGTCTTTCCTCCCGTTTCTCGTATCCGCCCGCGGCGCCCGGGGGCGGTCCCCGATCAGACGCCCGCGCCGCCCGCGGATCAAGTCCCGCACGAATATTTCGCCTCAACCCCGGCTTGCGATTGAAACGAACCGCGCGCAAGGTGAGGCCAGTTAACGCTAGAGCAGGTTGCCAGGCGAGGCGCTGACATGGCCCCGATCCAGCCGGCCGGGACGGTCGCATGACCGCCCGGCTTCAAGACCGAACGAGCGGGGCGTCGGGCGCCTTTCTCGCCGACTGGCGGCCGACCGCGCAGGTTGTGGTCGCCGTCGGGATCATGGCGGCGGCGCCGCCGCCCGACGCCTGCCATCCCCGCCCGACCATTCCCGTCCGCCCGCGCCGCCCGGCCGAGACGGGCGCGCATCGGGTCGGGACCACGACGCTCGACAAACGGAAGGCGGAGGCGGGACGGGAGGTCCGCCTCATCGCCGCCGCGCCGGGACGGACCGGCGCGCCGACGCGACCGCGCGCGCAGCTCTGAGCGCGGGAGGGCGACCCGGGAGACGACCCAAGCCGCAAAGGCGAAGACGAAGGGGAGGACAAGCATGGACCAACGGACCCAGGGATCCCGGCGGAGGGCGCAGCCGTGACCCGCACCATCTACGAGGCGGTGGTGATCGGCAGCGGCTTCGGCGGCTCGGTCACCGCGGCGCGGCTGGCGGAGGCCGGCGTGCGCACCCTGCTGCTGGAGCGCGGCCCCTGGTGGGACACGGTGCCCACCCGCTCGATGGGCATCCGGACCCGCGCGCCCCTGCCCCGCGGGTTCGGAATGCTGAAACGCTCGGTCCGCACGCTGAACGGGGGGCGGGTGCCGCGCGGGCGGCTGACGCTCAACACCCACGGCATGCTGGAATTCTTCTGGTCGCCGGGGATGGAGGTGATCTGCGCGTCGGGCGTCGGCGGCGGCAGCCATGTCTATTCCGCCGTGCATCGCCGCCCCGCCGCGCCCGACTACTGGGACGGGCATGTGGACGGGATCTCCGAGGAGAGCATGGCCCCCCACAACGCCGCCTTTCTCAAGCGCATCGGCTCCGTCGTGCCCGGCCCCCACAACCGGCCGCCCGGCTCGTCGCGCGAGCGCTACCACAACGACCCGAATTTCGAGCCGGCGGCGGCCAAGGTCGAGGTGCGCGCGGGCTTCCTGCTGCCCGAGGATCCCGCCGCCCCGAAGAAGATCCGCGACGAGAACGGGGTCGAGCGCTGGGAGGCGGATTATTTCTCCAACGACAACGGCTTTCTCGGCTCGCCCTCGGGCGCGAAGTCGACGCTCGACATCCGCTATCTGGCCAGGGCGCTGAAGGCGGGGCTGGAAGTGCGCGACATGGCAGAGGCGACCGTGATCCGCGCCACCGGCGAGCCCCGCGCGCGTTACGAGATCGAGACGACGGACCTGCGCACCGGCCTGCGCCGCCGCTGCAGCGCCGAAAACGTGATCGTGGCCGCCGGCGCGATGAACACCCTGCGCCTGCTGCTGGCGAGCGTGCAGGCCGAGGCGCTGCCCGCGATCCCCGGCCTCGGCCAACGGTTCAGCGGCAACGGCGACATGCGCGGCTTCTGGGACCTGAACGAACCCGGCACGGATCTGACCCGGGGCCTGCCCAGCAAAGGCGGGATCGTGCTGCGCGACGCGCAGGAGCCGCGGGTCTCGGTCGGGCTGAACAACCTGCCCAGCCTCGACCACTGGCCGATCCCGGCGCGGTGGCGCGATCGGCTGAAACGCGGCTCGGTCGCCTCGGCGATGGGGGTGGACGCGGCCGACGGGGTGGTGCGGCTGGAGGGGCGGCGGCTGAACATCGACTTCAACCCCGGGAACAGCCCGATCTACGCGCGGGTCTACGACACGATGCAGGAGCTGGCCCGGCGCAGCGGCGGGCGGATGCGGATGGGGCGGCGGCCATCGAGCGTGCATCCGATGGGCGGCGCCTGCCTCGGCCGTCCGGAGGCGGGGGGCGTGGTCGGCGCGGCCGGCGAGGTGCATGGCCAGCCGGGGCTGTTCGTGGCCGACGCCGCCGCCCTGCCCGCCCCGGTCGCGGCGCCCCCCACCCAATCCATCGCGGCCTGGGCGGAGAACGTGGCCGCGCGCTTCATCGCCTGAGGGCGCGCATCAAAAGAGGCCATTGCTTCCGATCCCGGAGACGAGAATGATGCGCCCAGGGCCCGCTTCGCTTCGAAGCGGTCCGCAGGAGAGCCCGAAATGCACGACACCCTGGCAGCCCCGGTCGCCGTCGGCATGGGGGCGACCCTGGGCGCGACGGGCGTGAGCTTCCGCGTCTGGGCGCCCCACGCCGATGCGGTCTTCGTCATCGGCGAGTTCAACGACTGGACCGACGACGCCGACCCGATGACCAACGAGGGCGAGGGCTACTGGGCCGCCCACCTGCCCCATGCCGCCGCCGGCCACGAATACCGCTACCGCATCGTCGCGGGCGAAGAGGCGGTCGCCCGGATCGACCCCTACGCCCGCGAGGTGACCAATTCCGTCGGCAACGGCGTGGTCTTCGACACCGATTACGACTGGGGCGACGACGGATTCGAGACGCCGGACTGGAACCGTCTGGTGATCTACGAGATGCATATCGGCACCTTCCACCGCGACGACGACGAGACGCCCGGCGGCTTCGCCGAGGCGACCGCCAAGTTCGGGCATCTGCGCAAGCTCGGCGTCAACGCCATCCAGATCATGCCGATCCAGGAATTCGCCGGCGACCTCAGCTGGGGCTACAACCCCGCCCATATCTTCGCGATCACAAGCAGCTACGGCGGCCCCAACGCCTTCAAGGATTTCGTGCGCGCCGCCCATGCCAGCGGCTTCGCGGTGATCCTCGACGTGGTCTACAACCATTTCGGGCCCTCGGACCTCGACCTCTGGCAATTCGACGGCTGGTCGGAGAACGACAAGGGCGGGATCTATTTCTACAACGACCACCGCTCCGACACGCCCTGGGGGGATACGCGGCCCGATTACGGGCGCGGCGAAGTGCGCCACTTCATCCGCGACAACGCGCTCTACTGGCTTGAGGATTACCGCGTCGACGGGCTGCGCTTCGACATGACGCTCTATATCCGCACCATCTCGGGCGACGAGGCGAGCGAGGACGACGCGCTCCCCGAAGGCTGGAGCCTGATGCAGTGGATCAACGAGGAGGTGGCCGAGCGGTTCCCCGGCCGCATCACCATCGCCGAGGATCTGCGCCAGAAGGACGCCGTCACCGGCCCGACCCATGAGGGCGGCGCGGGCTTCGGCGGGCAGTGGGACGCGGCCTTCGTGCACCCGATCCGGGAGGTGCTGATCGCCGAGCACGACGCCGACCGCTCGATGGAGGCGGTGGTCGCAGCCCTGACCCACACCTACAATGGCGACCCGTTCGAACGGGTGATCTACACCGAAAGCCATGACGAGGTGGCCAACGGCAAAGCCCGCGTGCCCCATGAGATCGACGGCGACGGCGACGCCGGGTGGGCGGCGCAGAAACGCTCCACCCTCGGGGCCGCGCTGATCTTCACCAGCCCCGGCATCCCGATGATGTTCCAGGGGCAGGAGTTCCTGCAGGGCGCGTGGTTCGACGACGCCGTGCCGCTCGACTGGGATCTGGACGAGACCTTCCGCGGCATCACCCGGCTTTACCGCGACCTGATCGCGCTCCGCCTCGACCGCAAGGGCGGAACCGGGGGGCTTTCGGGGCGCGAGGTCGAGGTGCTGCTGATCGACGACGCGCGCAAGCTGGTGGTGTTCCTGCGCCGCGACAACGAGGGCGACGACGGCGTTCTGGTGGCGATGAACTTCGGCCAGGAGCCCGCCCGTGACATGCGGGTCGGCCTGCCCGCCGGCGGGACCTGGCGGCTTCGGCTCAACACCGACTGGCAGGGCTACAGCGCGGATTTCGCGGGGTTCGAGTCCCATGACCTCGAGGCCGAAGAGACCGGGCAGGACGGGCGGCCCTTCTCGGGAAGCATCGGCATCGGCTCCTACACCGCGCTGATCTATTCGCGGTGACCGGGGTCGGGGCTGGGGTCGGGGCCGGATGACGGGAGGGGCCACCTCCCGTCATCGGCGGGCGGCGCGATCCGGTCCAGCAGCTGCGCCCGGTTCGACGCGATGTCGGCGAACGTGAGCCCGTCGAGCACCGCCATGAACGCCCGCGTCGCGGCAGCGCGGGCGCGCGCAAGGCCGCCCGCTGCAGGATGCGCAGGGCGCAGTTGCGCCAGCTGGTCGGGTTCAAGCCGGACGACATCGAGGCCCCGCCGCCGGGCCCGACGCCGCCGGGTGCGACACCAAAGATATATTCAAAATATATATTTCGAGCGATAAGAGACCCATGGGTCCGGCGTCCCGCTCCCCGAGGGCGAGGCGGCGGAACCTGCGAAAGGATACCTCGATGAGCCTCCATATCGGCGACATCGCCCCGGTCCGCACCACCGAGATCGGCCGCACCGCTCAACTGGCCGGCGCATTCGCCCGGCGCCGCCTAAAGCCCCTCGGCCTCTCGACCGACGAGGTCGCGTCGCATCCGAGCTGGACCGACGACGTCAACGCCACCCAGCATAGCACCTTGGGCATTCCCCTCATCGCCGACCCCGAGGGCCGGGTCGCGCGTCTCTGCGGCATGATCCACGCGCATGAGCGCGCGACGGGGGCGCAGCGCTCCGCGTTCATCATCGACCCGGACAAGACCATACGCCTGACCCTGGCCTATCCGACGAATGTCGGGCGCGACGTCGACGAGATCCTGCGGGTGATCGATGCCCTGCGCACCGCCGGCGCCCATCGCGTGGCCGCGCCCGCCGACGGGACGCCGGGGGATGCGGCGATCCTCCCGACCTCGATCCGGGACGACGCGGCGAAGACGCTGTTTCCGCAGGGCCGGACCGAGGCCCGCCCCGACCTGCGCGCCACGACGCTTTCGCCGCGCGACAAACCTGCGCGCGACGCCCCGGGCGTCACGGGCTAAACCTGCGCAACGACGTTCCGGCCGCGCAGGCGCCCCGCGCGGCATCACGCGCCTGAGCGAAGCGCGGCGCGCGCGACCACACCGATTCCCTCCGGCGCGCCCGGCGGGTACGGCGGCATCCCTCCCGATACGAGGCCAAGCCCCATGCTCAGCGACTTCTCCGCCATCGATCTGGCCCGCTTCCAGTTCGCCTTCACCATCTCCGCCCATATCATCTTCCCGGCCTTCTCCATCGGGCTGGCGAGCTTCCTGGCGGTGCTGAACGGCCTGTGGCTCTGGACCCGGGACGAGGCCTATCTGCGGCTCTTCGACTACTGGAAGACCATCTTCGCGGTGGTGTTCGGCATGGGCGTCGTGTCGGGCATCGTGATGTCCTACCAGTTCGGCACCAACTGGTCGGTGTTCTCCGACAAGACCGGGCCGATCCTGGGGCCGCTGATGGGCTACGAGGTGCTGTCGGCGTTTTTCCTGGAGGCGGGTTTCCTCGGCATCATGCTGTTCGGACGGGAGCGGGTGGGCGAGAAGCTGCACATGGCCGCCACCGCCATCGTCGCCATCGGCACCCTCTTCTCCGCGTTCTGGATCCTCAGCGTGAACAGCTGGATGCAGACGCCGCAGGGCTATTCGATCAACGAGGTCGGCCAGTTCGTGCCCGAGGACTGGTGGGCGATCATCTTCAACCCGTCCTTCCCCTATCGGCTCGTGCACATGGTGCTCGCGGCCTATCTGACCACCGCCTTCGTGGTCGGCGGCGTCGGGGCCTGGCACCTGCTGCGCAGCCGCGAAAGCCGGGGGGCGGCGATCATGTTCTCGATGGCGATGTGGATGGCGCTGATCGTGACGCCGATCCAGATCGTCGCGGGCGACATGCATGGCGTGAACACGCTGGAGCATCAGCCCGCCAAGATCGCCGCGATGGAGGGCCATTTCGAGAGCTTTCCCGAGGGCCGCGCGCCGCTGATCCTGTTCGGCATCCCCGACGACGAGGCCGGCGTCACCCGCCACAAGGTGGAGATCCCGCTGCTCGGCTCGCTGATCCTGACCCACGGGCTCGACGCCCCGATCCAGGGCCTCGACGCCTTCCCCGAGGATGAGCGGCCCAAATCGGCGCTGATCTTCTGGACCTTCCGCATCATGGTCGCCATCGGCTTCGCCATGCTGGGGCTCGGCCTCTGGTCGGGCTGGGCGCGGCGCAAGGGCCGGCTTTACGACACGCCCTGGCTGCACCGCGCGGCGGTCCTCATGGGCCCCTCGGGGTTCCTGGCCGTGCTCTGCGGCTGGATCACCACCGAGGTCGGCCGCCAGCCCTTCACCGTCTACGGCCTGCTGCGCACCTCGCAAAGCGCGGCCCCCCTGCAGGCCGAGGCGGTCGGCGCCTCGCTGATCGCCTTCATCGTCGTCTATTTCTTCGTGTTCGGCGCCGGCACGTTCTACGTGATGCGCCTGATGAGCAAACGCCCGCGGGACCGGATCGACATCGACGACATCGGCCCGACCCGGACGGCGGGCGTCACGCCCGTCGCCGGCAACCCGTCCCAGCCGCACGCGAATGTGGGGGAATAGGCCATGGAATTCGATCTCTCCTTCATCTGGGCCGGGCTGATCGCCTTCGCGGTGCTGGCCTATGTGCTGCTCGACGGCTTCGACCTCGGCATCGGCATCCTGTTCCCGTTCCTCAAGGACCGGGACGAGCGGCATCTGGCGATGAACACCATCGCCCCGGTCTGGGACGGCAACGAGACCTGGCTGGTGCTGGGCGGCGGCGGGCTTTTCGCGGTGTTCCCGCTGGCCTACGCCATCGTGATGCCGGCGCTTTATCCGTTGATCATCGCCATGCTGCTGGGCCTGATCTTCCGCGGCGTGGCCTTCGAATTCGTACATCGCACAAAGCGCATGCAGGGGTTCTGGGAGATCGGCTTCTGGGGCGGCTCGCTGGTCGCGACCATCGCGCAGGGCATGGCGCTGGGCGCGCTGGTGCAGGGCATCGAAGTGGACGGGCGGGCCTATGGCGGCGGCGCCTGGGACTGGCTTACGCCGTTTTCGGTCCTGACCGCGGCGGCGCTGCTGGTGGGCTACGCCACGCTGGGCGCGACCTGGCTGATGCTCAAGACCGAGGGCGAGACCCATGACCGCGCCCGCCGGTTCGCCCTGCCGCTCGGCGTGGCGCTGGTCGGGCTGATCGGGGGGGTGAGCCTGCTCACGCCATTCCTGCGGCCGGAATATCTCGACCGCTGGTTCGGCTGGCCTTCGGGCGCGTGGAGCGTGATCGTGCCGCTGCTGATGGCGGTCGCGGTGTGGCGGTTCTGGGTCGGCCTGCGCGACGGCGGCGACCGCGCGCCGTTTCTGGCCACCGTGGCGATCTTCGTGCTGTCCTATGCGGGCCTTGGCGTCAGCTTCTACCCCAACCTGGTGCCGCCGAGCCTGACCATCGACGAGGCCGCGGCCCCCGACGCCTCGCTGTGGTTCCTGCTGGTCGGCGCGGCGGTGCTGATCCCGATGATCCTGATCTACACCGCCTATTCCTACTGGGTGTTCCGCGGCAAGATCGGCCATGGCGACGGTTATCACTGATGCGCCGCTGGCTGTGGTTCGCGGGGATGTATCTCGCCGGCATCGCGGTGATCGGGACCATCGCCTTCATCATCCGCTCGGTCCTGATCTGACCGGGTCGCGGCGGTCCTGGCCCATCAGGGCGGTCAGCGGCAGGGCGGTGTCGACCTTCACCCGCTCCACCGCGAAGAACGAAGTGAGCGAGCGGATGCGGCAGGCGGCGGAAAGCGTCTCGCACAGACGGTCGAAGGCGGCCATGTCGGGGGCCACGACCCGCAGCAGGAACGCGTGCGCCCCCGCGAGGCGATAGACGTCGCGCACCGGCTCCAGCGTCTCGACGGCGACGAGGAAGCCTGCGCGCCATTCGGCGGTATGCGCCTCCGCCTCGACCGTGACGAAGGCGGTGAGGGCGAGGCCGAAGGCGTCGGGCTCGAGCAGCGCGACGCGCCCGCGGATCACGCCGGCCGCCTCATGCTTCTGGATGCGCTTCCAGCAGGGCGTCTGCGACAGGCCCGCCTGTTCGGCGATCCTGGCCACGGGAACCGTCGCATCCCTTTGCAGGATATCGAGAATTTTCAAGTCGATCCGGTCGAAGGTCATCGCGCCGCTCCCTGGAATGTGACGTTCGATGAGGTCAGCATGACAGATTTCCCATAAAAGTCGATCAGGTTTATCGTGTTTACGGCGCGAGTCTCGCTTTCCCCGCCGATCCTGATAAAGTCGACCCGGTCAGTCGCGCTTTCCGGGATCCTTCGCCACCGATGATCACCCACAAGACCAAATACGCGATCAAGGCGCTGATGACCCTCGCCGACGAAAAGGCGGGCCGAGCCGAGGCGCTCAGGATCGAGGACATCGCCGAGCGCTCGGGCGCGCCGAAGCGGTTCCTGGAGCATATCCTGCTCGATCTGAAGCGGGCCGGCCTGATCGGCAGCCGACGCGGGCGCAAGGGCGGCTACGAGCTGATCAAGGAGCCGAAGCGGATCTCGCTCGCCGAAGTGCTGCGCCTGATCGACGGGCCGCTGGCGCCGCTGCCCTGCCTTTCGCGCCGCGCCTATCAGCGCTGCGAGGACTGCACGGACGAGAAAACCTGCCGGGTGCGCGCGGTTTTCGGCGGATTCTACGCGGCTTACATCCTGATGATCGAGTCGCTGACGCTGGCCGATCTGCAGGAGGACGCGTCCTCGCTGGAACGTTTCGCCCTGCCTGAGGCCGCTGCGGGAGAATGATCCGCTAAAAACACGACCCAAAAGAGCGTGATTCTTCCTTTGCTAATCTCGATTAACTCTGTCGATATTCAGGTGTCGGGCGCCTCAGCGGCCAGGCGCTGAAGCGCCCGACAGGTTTATCAAAGGAGATCAGCATGTTGCGCACCCTTCCTCATCTGGAAAAAGCCCCCGCCCTGCTCGCCCGCCGGGGCCGCGGCGCGGTTCTCGCGGCGACGATCCTGCTCGCCTTCGGCGGCGGGCCCGGGACGGCGCAGGCGCAGGTCGAGATCCTCAACGTGTCCTACGACCCGACGCGCGAGTTCTACCGGGCGTATAACGAGCTCTTCAACGCCTGGTGGACCGCGCAGGGCCATGCGGCCGTCACCATCCAGCAGTCCCATGGCGGGGCCGGCGCCCAGGCGCGGGCGGTGATCGACGGGCTCGAGGCGACGGTGGTCACGCTCGCGCTCTCGGCCGACATCGACGCCATCGCCGAGCGGTCGGGCCGCATTCCCGCCGACTGGCAGGCGCGGCTGCCGCACAACTCGTCGCCCTACACCTCGACCATCGTGTTCCTGGTGCGCGAGGGCAATCCCAAGGGCATCAAGGACTGGGACGACCTGACCAGGGACGGCATCGCGGTCATCACCCCCAATCCCAAGACCTCCGGCGGGGCGCGGTGGAACTTCCTCGCCGCCTGGGCCTATGCGCAGAAGAACGGCCTCGATCCGCGGGAATTCGTCGGCGCGATCTATCGCAACGTGCCGGTGCTCGACACCGGGGCGCGCGGCTCGACCACCACCTTCACCCAGCGCGGCCTCGGCGACGTGCTGCTGGCCTGGGAGAACGAGGCCTTCCTCGCGCTCGACGAACTGGGCGAGGGCGCCTTCGACATCGTGGTCCCCTCGGTCTCGATCCTGGCCGAGCCGCCGGTGACGCTGGTCGACGCCAACATCAGGTCCGACGCGCAGCGCGAGGCGGCTGAGGCCTATCTCGAGCATCTCTACAGCCCCGAGGCGCAGGCGCTGGCGCTGCGCCACTACTACCGCGCCTGGGACACCTCCGCCGCGGCCCCCGAGGATGTGGCGCGCTTCCCCGAAGTGACGCTCGCCAACATCGCGGATTTCGGCGGCTGGGCGGCGGCGCAGCCGGAATATTTCGCCGAAGGCGGCGTCTTCGACCAGATCTACGAGGAGTGAGCGATGAGGGCGGGTCTTCTGCGCTCGCCCTCTCCCCTTCCGGGGTTTGGGCTGAGCTTCGGGATCATGATGGCGGCGCTGTCCATGGTGGTCCTGCTTCCCATCGGGGCGCTCCTGAGCCGCGGGCTCGCCATCGGGCCGGCCGAGCTGTGGGACATGGTCAATTCCCGCCGCATCTGGTCGGCGCTGAGCCTGTCGTTCCGCGCCGCGCTGGTCGCCTCGCTGTTCAACCTGGTGTTCGGGCTGCTGCTCGCCTGGGTGCTGGTGCGCTACCGCTTCTGGGGGCGCCGGCTGGTCGACGCGGCCGTCGACCTGCCCTTCGCGCTGCCGACCGCGGTGGCCGGCATCGCGCTGACCGCGCTCTACGCGCCCAACGGGATCTTCGGCCAGGCGCTGGCCCCGCTGGGCATCAAGGTCGCCTACACGGAGGTCGGCATCTGGATGGCGCTGATCTTCATCGGCCTGCCCTTCGTGGTGCGCACCGTGCAGCCGGTGATCGAGGAGCTCGACCGTGAAGTCGAGGAGGTCTCCGCCACGCTCGGCGCGAACCGGGCCCGCACGCTGCGCCGGGTGATCCTGCCGACGCTGACCCCGGCGCTGCTGACCGGCTTCGCGCTCGCGCTCGCGCGGTCGGTGGGGGAATACGGCTCGGTGATCTTCATCGCCGGCAACATCCCGAACCTGACCGAGATCGCGCCGCTGCTGATCGTGATCCGGCTCGAGGAATACAATTACGACGCCGCCGCGGCGATCGGGATCGCCATGCTGCTGATTTCGTTCGCGATGCTGCTGGCCATCAACATCATTCAGATCTGGAGCAGACGGAGGATCGGCCTTGTTTGAACACTCGAAGCATACGTTCCGGCGCCGCTGCGACGCGCCCCCGGGCCACGATGTCCGCTGCGCTCCCCCGGGCGCGGATCTCCGCGACGCGCCCGGGGGCGCGGGCATGGCGCTGGCCGCCCTGCTGGGGCTGGGCGGCCTGATGCTGGCCGGCGCCGTCTGGATCGCAGGGGCCGGACCTGGCTGGGCGCTTCTCACCTGGCTGCTGGCCGGACCGAGCGGACTTCTGGTGTTCGCGACCCGGACGAACCGCGGCGGCCGCGGTCCGCGGCAGGATCGCGGGGACGGGCGCCGCCGATCCCGCAGCCTCGACGCCTATCGCGGGAGCGCCGTGCATGTCTGACGTCGCATGGGCCGGTCACGAGCCGGTGACCAGCGAGCCGCGCCGCGTGCGTCGCCTGCTGATCGGAACGGTGCTGATCCTGATCTCGGCGCTGCTCTTCGCGCCGCTGATCGTGGTCTTCGCCGAGGCGCTGCGGCAGGGAGCGGGGGCGGCGGCCGCGAGCCTCGCCGCCCCCGACGCCCGCTCCGCCATCCGGCTGACCTTGACCGTCGCCGCCATCGCGGTGCCGCTCAACGCGATCTTCGGCGTCGCCGCCGCCTGGGCGATCACCAAGTTCGACTTCCGCGGCAAGGCGTTCCTGGTGACGCTGATCGACCTGCCGTTCTCGGTGTCGCCAGTGGTGGCCGGGCTGGCGCTGGTCCTGCTCTTCGGAGCCAATTCGACCTTCGGGGCCTGGCTGATCGCCAACGACATGAAGATCGTCTTCGCCTTCCCCGGCATCGTGCTCGCCACCCTGTTCGTGACCTTCCCGTTCGTGGCGCGCGAGCTGATCCCGGTGATGATCGAACAGGGCCAGGCCGAGGAGGAGGCGGCGCTGACCCTCGGCGCCACCGGCTGGCGGGCCTTCTTCACCGTGACCCTGCCCAACATCCGCTGGGCGCTGCTCTACGGCGTGCTTCTGTGCAACGCGCGCGCCATGGGGGAATTCGGCGCGGTCGCCGTCATCTCCGGCAAGATCCGGGGGGAGACCACCACGATGCCGATCATGATCGAGATGCTCTACAACGAATATCTCTCGGTCGCGGCCTTCTCGCTCGCAGCGGTTCTGGCCGCGCTGGCGCTCGTCACCCTCGCCCTCAAATCCCTTCTCGAATGGCGTCACGCGGACCTGCTGGCCGCGACGCGCCGTCATTGACCGGAGCGATCCCATGCATATCGACATCGACGAACTGGCCAAGGAATTCGGCACGTCGCGGGCGCTGCATCCGGTGTCGCTCGCCATACCCTCCGGCGCGCTGATCGCGCTGCTGGGGCCGTCGGGCTCGGGCAAGACCACGCTGCTGCGCATCCTCGGCGGACTGGAATTTCCGACCTCGGGGCGGGTGCTGTTCGACGGGGAGGATGCGACCGGGCTCAGCGTGCAGGAACGCCGCGCGGGTTTCGTCTTCCAGCACTACGCGCTCTTCCGGCACATGACGGTGTTCGAGAACATCGCCTACGGCCTGCGCGCCCGGCCGCGGCGGGAGCGGCCCAACGAGGCCGAGATCGGGCGGCGGGTGAACCGGCTTCTGGACCTGATCCAGCTGCCCGGCATCGGGGCGCGCTACACCAGTCAGCTCTCGGGCGGGCAGCGGCAGCGGGTGGCGCTGGCCCGGGCGCTGGCCATCGAGCCGCGGATGCTGCTGCTCGACGAGCCCTTCGGCGCCCTCGACGCGAAGGTCCGCAAGGAGCTGCGCCAGGGCCTGCGCGAGATCCATGACGCCACCGGCCTGACCACGGTCTTCGTGACCCATGATCAGGAGGAGGCGATGGAGCTCGCCGATCTGGTGGTGGTGATGTCGATGGGACGGATCGAGCAGGTGGGCAAGCCGGCCGAGATCCGCGCCAGGCCCGCCACCGATTTCGTCCGCGCCTTCACCGCCGTGTAGGGCGACAGAGCCGTGTGACGACGTTAAAGGTCGGCGCCGCGCCCCATGAGGCGCGGCGCCGTCATGTCACCACTGCTGCTGGGCGGCCTTGTCGGCGCGGGCGACCTGCTTGGCGGTGCAGCCCTGCGACCCGCTGCGCCGGCCGTCCTTGCCGTAAGTGACCGTGCAGCCGTCGTTGAAGGTGGCCTGCCCGGCGCCGGTCCGGAGCTTCTGGAAGTTCAGCCCGCCGCCCCCGCGATCCGAGGTCTCCTCCTGCACGGCCCGGTCGGCGCGCTCCACCTGCTCGGGACGGCAACCCTGCGAGCCGGAGCGTCGCCCGTCGTTGCTGTAGGTCACCGTGCAGCCGTTGGTGTAGCGCACGGCGGTCGCGCCGTTGGCCTGGCGCGAAACCGCCGGCATGCCGCCGCCGGGGGCGGGAGCGGAGGCTGCGGGGACGATGGGACGCTGCGCCGTGGGCCGCGAATAGCCCGTCTCCTGCGCGCAGGCGGAAAGCGCGAGGCTTCCGCCCATCAGCAGCGTCGCGAGAAGCGCGTATTTCATTTGGAACCACCTGTTCTGACTGGCCGATTTAGGCTTGGTTCCTCATGAAGTAGCTCGCCCACGGGGTCTCGGCAAAATATTATGCGCTTTTGGGTTGAGCGCGGGCCCCCCGCCGGGCTCAGGCCACGGCGACCACCGCCTCGAACAGATAGGCCGACAGCGCCTGTTCGACCGCGGGGGCGGCGCCGCGGGCCGAGGCCGGCAGCGTCACCTCGATGCGCAGGCCGCGGGGGCCGCCTTCCGCCGCGCTGACCTTCGCGTCAGGCAGCGAAAGCGTGTCGCGCAGGAGACCGCCGATCATCCACGCCGCCGCCTCGCAGCGCAGGCGGGGCTTGTAGATCTTCCCCACGGAGGTCACCGGGATCTCGTCCACCACATGGAAGACCTTGGGCCAGGCCGGCCGCTCGCCGATGGTGCGCTGGGCATGGTCGCGCAGCTCCACCTCGGTCACCGTCGCGCCCTCGCGCAGGGTCACGAAGCAGACCGGCAGCTCGCCCGCATAGGCGTCGGGCATGCCGACCGCGGCGGCGAGGGTCACGTCCGGATGCTCCGCCATGGCGTTCTCGATCATCACCGGATCGATGTTGTGGCCCGAGCGGATGATCAGGTCCTTCGATCGCCCGGCGATGCGGATGCGCCCGTCGGGGTCGACATAGCCGAGATCGCCGCTGTTGAGCACGCCGCCCTCCAGCACGCCCTTGCCATAGGCCGGGTTGTGATAGCCCGGGGAGACGTTGGGGCCGCGCACCGCGATCACCCCGATCTCGCCCGGGTCGCAGGGCGCGCCGAGCCTCCCGTCCGCCTCCAGCCGGCGGACCGTCACCTCGGTATAGGGCAGCGGCCAGCCGACCGAGCCGATGCCAGGCTCCCCCGCCACCGCGTCGAGCGCGATCAGGCCCGAGGTCTCGGTCATGCCATAGACCTCGTAAAGATCGCGCCCGGTCACCTTGCGGAACTTCGCGCCCACCGCCGGAGGCAGCAGGGCCGCGCCGCAGAACCCGGCGCGGACGCGGGAGATGTCGGCGCCGTCCAGCGGAACCTCCAGCACCGCCCCGATGGAGGTGGGGACCGCGCCGACCAGCGTCGCGCCATGCTGGGCCACCAGCCGCCAAAAACCTTGCACCATGGCGGGCGTGCGCAAGCCTCCGGGCGACATGATCAGGAGCCCCGCGCCCGCCATGAACGGGCTGAGCGCGCAGAAGATCGTGCCGCCGACATGGAACAGCGGCAGCGTGGCGGTCAGCGTGTCGGTCCCCTTCATGTCCGCGAGCGCCGCCCCGCCGAGCGCGGAGGCGAGCTGCCCCGCATGGCTGTGCGCCACCAGCTTCGGCGTGCCGGTGGTGCCGCCGGTGTGGAAATAGGCGGCCACGTCGTCGCCCTGGCCCGGCGCGCCGAAGCTCAGCCGGTCCTCGGGCTGGGCGGCGAGGGCGTCGTGGAAGTCGAGCACCCCTTCGGGCGCGGGCTGGCCGGGCGCGCCGACGCGCAGCACGATCAGGCCGGGGATCATCGCGCGCAGATGCTCGGCCTTCTCCCAGATGTCGAGCACCGGATGCGGGCCCAGCGCCACCAGGATCTTCGCGCCCGAGCTGCGAATCAGCTCGACGATAGGCTCGACCTGGAGCAGGAAGTTGATCGGCACGGCGAAGCCCGCCGTCTCGGCGCCCCAAAGGGCGACATGGGTCTCGATCAGGCTCGGCAGCATGTAGGCGACGCCGGGGCGCGGGCCGGCGAGGTCGACGAAGAGGTTGGCGGCCTGGCGGATCCGGCCGAGGAGGCCGGCATAGGTGATGCGGCGCGGCTGCTCGTCCTCGGCGCCGGTCATCAGCAGGGTGATCGCGGTCCGCTCGGGATGGTCGCGCGCGCCGGCGACGAAGATGTCGAGCACGCTCCGCTCCGGCAACCGCTGGGCGAGGGTCATCTCCGTCTCGAAGCGCGCGAGGTCGCCGCGGTTGCGGATCGGAAAATCGTTGAGAACCGCCATGGGTCGCATCCTTCGCAAGGCCGGCGCCTGCGTCAGGCGACGCGGGAAATGGGCCCTGCGCGGCGGCGCCTGTCAACCTTGCGCGCGGGTCCCTGCCTCTATTCGTTCCAGCCCCGCACGTCGTGGCCGCCATAGATCATGCGCCGGATCATCGGCGCCGCGAGGCTCGCCGAAAACCCTGCCTCCGGCGCGCTGACCTGGTCGAGCCGGGCCGTCTGATCTTCGGTCAGGCGGATCCCGGCGGCGGCGATGCTGCCGGTCAGCTGGGACGTCGTGCGCGCGCCGATCAGGGTGGAGGCGACGCCGGGGCGCGCCATCGCCCAGGCGAGCGCGATCTGCGCGGGCGGGCGATCCCGCTCCGCCGCCACCTGCCGCAGGACCTCCAGGATCGCCCAGTTCCGGTCGGTGAACTTGCTGTCGCCGAAAGGGTTGGCGCCGCTGAGCCGGCCGCTGCCCGAGGTATCCTCGCGCCGGTATTTGCCGGTCAGGAACCCGCCGGCGAGCGGGCTCCACGGCATCACGCCCATCCCGGCCTCGCGCGAAGCGGGGATGTGCTCGGCCTCCACGTCGCGGGCGACGAGCGAATATTCCACCTGCATCGCGATGGGCCCGGGCGCCCGACGCTCGGATGCGATGGTCGCGGCCTTCATCGCCAGCCAGGCCGGCATGTCGGAGAAGGCGTAATGGCGGATCTTGCCGGCGCGCACCAGGTCGCCCAGGGTCTGCACGATCTCCTCGACCGGGGTGACGCCGTCCCAGATGTGCATCCAGTATAGGTCGATATGGTCGGTCCCCAGCCGCTTCAGCGAGGCGTCGAGCGCGCGGTGGATGTTTTTCGCCCCCGCCCCTCCCGCATGGGGGTTTCCCGCGCGCCCGGCCTGGGCCGCCAGCGGACTGCGTGAGCCGTTGAAGCCGAATTTGGTGGCGAGCACGATCTCGTCCCGCGACCTGGTGTCCTTGATGAAAGCGCCGACCAGCGCCTCGCTGGCGCCCCCCGAATAGATGTCGGCGGTGTCGACGAAATTGCCGCCCGCCTCGCGATAGGCGTCGAAGATCGCCCGCGCGCCGGCGGCGTCGACGCCCCAGTCGCCGGGGCCGAAGGTCATCGCGCCGAGGCAGAGCGGGCTGACCACGAGGCCGGATCGCCCGAGGGCGCGATAGGCCGTGAGGGGCATGGGTGGGCTCCGATATTTCGTAGCGAACGATATGAAACACTTCTGCGGCTTGCGCGGCCCTGTCAACGGCTTTAATATCGATCGCTATGAAACCCGCCGACCTCCCGCCCCGCAAGACCGGACGTCCGCTGTCCTTCGACCGCAAGGAGGCGCTCGAAAAGGCCATGCTGGCGTTCTGGCGCAGCGGCTATGAGACGACCTCCATCGCCGATCTGACCGCGGCGATGGGGATCACGGCGCCGAGCCTCTACGCGGCCTTCGGCAACAAGCGGGCGTTGTTTCTGGAGGCGATGCGGCTTTACGCCGGCGACCGCGCGGCGCTGGCGCAGGCGATGCGCGCCGCGCCGACGGCCCGGGAGGCGGTGGCGAGCATGCTGCGCGAGGCGGCCGCGCTCTACACCGGCGCGGCGACGCCGACGGGCTGCCTGCTGGCCAGCGCCGCGGCGACCGGGTCGGCGGAGGCGGCGGATGTGCGCGACGCGGTCGCGGCCGAGCGGCGGGGCGTGCGGGCGCTGATCATCGGCCGGATCGAGAAGGATATCGGGCGCGGGGCGCTCGCGCCCGATATCCCATCGGGGGCGCTGGCCGATCTCGCGATCGCGGTGATGCAGGGCATGTCGGTCCTGGCCCGCGACGGCGCGGATCGGCCGGCGCTGCTGGCGGTGGCGGAAGCGTCGATGTGCGGCTGGGACGCTTGGCAGAGCCAGGCCGCGCCCCCGATCAGCCCGCGGCGAACAGCGGAAACGTGACGCCCAGCGCCCAGGCGAGGCAGAGGCCGAGGCCAAGCCCCGCCGCGAGCCAGCCGCCGCGACGCCCGATCCATCGTCCCATCGCGCCATGGACCAGGAAGAACAGCAGCAGGATCGGCAGGACGATGAAGAGGAACATCAGCCGCTCGGGGTCGAGCGCCGCGGCGCCGCCGAGCGACGCCAGAAGCGCCACCCGCGCCGCGATCCGCCGCCACCAGACCCCGCGCCCGCCGCCGGTGACCAGGCTGTCGGCGACCATGAACGGCGCGGTCCCCACGAAAAGGCAAGCGATGATCGCCAGACGCTCGGCATTGGGCGCGAAGCTCGCGACATAGCGGTCCATCGTCAGCCCGAAGGCGGCGATCCCCCACAGGGCCAGCAGCGCGACCCCCGGCCAGGAGACGCCGCCTCGATCCAGGCGCCATGGCCGTGCGATCACGATCTGCAGCCCGCCGTAAAGCGCGAGATGCAACGCCAGATAGTCCGCCACCAGCACCGGCAGGAACGACAGGCGCAGCGGCACGCAGACCAGCGGCGCGAGGATCGCCGGGGCAAGGATCGCCCCCCAGAACCGGCGGGCGGAGATTTCCGGGGTCGGCGTCGCGCGTTTCGGCAGCAGCGCGACCAGCGGGCGCAGCAGCGCGACGATGCCCGCCAGCATGAGCAGAATCCAGGGGCCGCGGGCGAGGATCGGGCCCTCGCTGGTCCGCCCGAAGGCCTCGTCGAGCCAGGCGCGGGCCTCTCGCAACGCCGTGGCGCTGAACAGGATGCCGACATGCTCCACCCCCGGCGCGGCCAGGGCGCGCCGGGAGACGTCGCCGGCGACGACGGTCTCGCCCTCCTCCGCGTCCGGGTCCACCTGACGGACGGCGTCGAGTCCGACCCGGCGCAGCGCCCCCTCGTATTCGCCGGCGATGGCGAGCAGGCGCTTCGGCCCGGTCGCCGTCACGGCCTGCGAGAACATCGACAGCGCCACGACCGCGGCGACCGGCCGGCCCGCCGCCCGCTCCTCCAGCGCCGCGCGCACGATGATGTCGGTCGCCATGGAATGACCGAGCAGCGCCGCGCCCTCGACCCCCGGCAGGGCCCGGCCGGCTTCCAGAACCCTTCGGGTCTCGGCCACCAGCAGGCTTGTGGTCCCATCGATGGCGGTCACGTCGCCGGACATCGGCGTGGGGTTGCGACCGTGCCCCTCGAAATCGAAGGCGACGACGACGTAGCCCGATTGCGCGAGGGTCAGCGACCAGGACTGCATCATCGGGCGCGAGCCCGCGAAACCATGCGCCACCACCACCAGCGGGCCGGTTCCGCCCGGGCGGCGGTAGACCGTGGCCGGGGTCGTGCCGACCGCGCGTTCGGAGATCTCCAGCCCCGCGCGGCCCCGCTCCAGGTTGACCACCGACAGCGCGATGGCGAGCAGCGCCGCGAAGGCGAGGAGCCACAGGGCGACATGGCGTTTCATCGACGACCTGGCGTCAGGCATGGGCGGCCGTCGGCCCACGGCGATCAAACGATCGGCCGGCGCGGGCATGGCGGACCGACCGCATGAAAGAACGGACGCGTCTCCGAAGAACGGCGGAGCGTCCGACCAACCGCCTGCGGGACGCATGGTCATGCCCTCCGCAGGTCTCGGGCGACCGCGGTTCGGGGACATCGGCGACGAGCGACGCGCTCGGGTCCATTCCGGCAACGAACTCCTGTGTTGTCAGCCTATGGGTAGCGACTAGTCTGGGCGACGGCCATCCCCGCATCGGGGGGGGCTTCGCGGCGCTTGATCGGCGCTTCCGCGCCCCCGCTCTCGCCCCGGATGGCCATGACCGACACCCATCCTTCCGCAGCATCGCCCGACCTCTCGCCGCATCCCCGCCGGGTGATGCTGCTCGGCGCCACCGGCACCATCGGGAGGGCGACGGCGCGGGCGCTGGTCGCGCGCGGGCATGATGTGGTGTGCTTCGTGCGGCCGAAGCCCGGCGCGGAGGCGCGGTTCGAAGGCGCGACGCTGCGGTTCGGGGATGCGACCGATGCGGCCTCGCTCGCCCGCGACGGGTTCCGGGGCGAGCGGTTCGACGCGCTGGTCTCCTGCCTCGCCTCGCGCACCGGGTCGCCCAGGGACGCCTGGGCGGTGGATCACGCGGCGCATGTGGGCGCGCTGGCGGCGGCGCGGGCGGCCGGCGTCGGACAGATGGCGCTGCTGTCGGCGATCTGCGTGCAGAGGCCGCTATTGGAATTCCAGCGCGCGAAACTCGCCTTCGAGGCGGCGCTGATCGCCTCCGGCCTGACCTATTCCATCGTGCGGCCGACCGCGTTCTTCAAGTCGCTGTCGGGACAGGTGGCGCGGGTGCAGCGGGGCAAGCCGTTCCTGATGTTCGGCGACGGGACCCTGACCGCGTGCAAGCCCATCGGGGACGAGGACCTCGGCCGTTATCTCGCGCTATGCCTCGACGAGCCCGCGCTGCGCGACCGCATCCTGCCCATCGGCGGCCCCGGCCCCGCGATCACGCCGCGCGATCAGGCGGAACACCTCTTCGCGCTGCTGGGGCGGGCGCCGAAGTTCAAGCACGTGCCGGTGGCGCTGCTCGACACGATCCAGAGGGGTCTGGCCGCCCTCGGCCGGATCAGCCCGAAGATGGCGGAGAAGGCGGAGCTGGCGCGCATCGGGCGATATTACGCGACCGAGTCGATGCTGGTCCTCGACCCCGCCACCGGGCGCTACGACGCCGACGCCACGCCCTCCTTCGGATCGGACACGCTGTTCGACCACTACGCCCGCCTGATCCGGGGCGAGGTCGCGACCGATCTCGGCGACCATGCGGTGTTCTGAGCCCGACCCCCCTTGATCGACGACGTCCGACGGCGGCGAGGGGGGGCGCGCCGTCGGACGTCCGGTCGCCTGCGCCCAGTCAGGAAGCGCGGCGACGCTCGCGACGCGGCGCGCTCTGCACCACGCCCGCGTCGAACAGCGACGCGATCTCCGTATCGGGCAGACGGGCGACGTCGGCCAGGATCTCCTCGGTATGCTCGCCAAGCTCCGGGGCCGGGCGCGGCGCTTCGCGCGGGTCGCTCGAGAAGGCGAAGGGCGTGCCGGGAACCCGGTAGGTCCCGATGCCCGGCTGTTCGACGCGCGAGAACATGGGGTTGTCGAGCGAGAGGTCCGGATCTTCGGCCAGCGCCCGGGCGAAGTCGCGGAATTCGGACCAGGTGACGCCGGCCTTGTCGAAGCTCTCGGCGAAATCGGCGACGCGGCGGGCCGCGAACCAGGGGGCGAGGATCTCGGTGATGCGATGGCGATGCGTCCAGCGCGCGCCCTCGTCGCCGAGGTCGACGCCCAGCTCCGCCTCCAGCCCCGCCACCGCCTCGCCCGTTCCGGTGACTTTCAACAGGTTGCGCCACTGCCGGTCGGTGAGCCCGATGACCATCACGCGGCGTCCGTCGGCGGTCGAAAAGTCCTGGCCGTAAGCGCCGTAGAGCGCGTTGCCCGACCGCGCCCGGCCCTCGCCGTTCAGCTCGACCTCGCCGATGATGCCCAGATGGCCGAGCATGGCCGCGCCCACGTCCTTCAGCGTCAGGTTGACCTCGGAGCCCTGCCCGCTGCGCAGCCGGCGACGCTCCGCCGCCAGCAGGCCGGAGACCACCATGTTGCCCGCGATGCAGTCCCAGGCGGGCAGGACATGGGCGACCGGGGTGTCCGACCCCTCCGGCCCCGTCGCATGCGGAAAGCCCAGCGAGGGGTTCACGGTGTAGTCCACCGCCGGGCGTTCGCGCCGGTCGCCGGCGAGGGTGACCATGCAGAGGTCCGGGCGATGGCCCGACAGCGTCTCGTAATCCATCCAGCCGCGCACCCGCAGGTTGGTCAGGAACAGGCCCGCGTCGTCGCCGGGCGCGCAGATGATCCGGGTGATCAGCTCCCGCCCCCGCGGGCTTTTCATGTCCACGGCGATGGAGCGTTTGCCCTTGTTGAGCCCCGCCCAGAACAGGCTCCGCCCATTGCGCGCCAGCGGCCAGCGGCCGGCGTCGAGCCCCCCTTCCAGCCGGTCGAAGCGGATCACGTCGGCACCCATCTGCGCCAGCGTCATGCCCGCCAGCGGCACCGCGACGAAGGCCGAACCCTCGACCACCCGCATGCCCTGAAGAATGCCGCTCATGCCATGCACTCCATCTCGGCCTGCAACCCCTGGGTTCCCGCGGGCGAGGCGGTGCAGAGGTCGAGCTTGTCCTCTCCGGGCCGGCGGGCGCCGATCAGGCGCAGATCGTGGTCGTGGAACATCGGATGCACTCCCTTGAACCGGAACCGCCGCGGCGGGTTTCCGGCGTGGCGGCAGGCGGCGTCGATCAGGAGCATCGCCTGAAGGGGCCCATGCGTGACCAGCGCGGGGTATTTCTCCGCCTCCCGCGCATAGGCCAGGTCGTAATGAATGCGGTGGCTGTTGAAGGTGGCGGCCGAGAAGCGGAAGAGCCGCGCCTCGCTCATGCTCACCGTCTCGTCGAAGTCGGTGGTCTCGGGCGCGGGGATGGCGCGGGGGGCGCGCCACGGGTCGGGGATGGCGAGATAGACGATGTCCTGCAGCTCCCGCACCTCGCCCAGCGCGCCTTCGATGCGATGTTCGACCTGGACGAAGACCATGGATCCGGCCGCGCCGGTCTTCTCGGTGACGGAAAGAATCTCCGAGCGGCGGCGCAGCGGCTCGCCGATCACCAGCGCGCCCTCCCAGCTCAGGCGGCCGCCGGCCCACATGCGTCGGGGCAGCGGCACAGGCGGCAGGAAGCCGCCGCGCGCGGGGTGGCCGTCGGGGCCGAGCTCGGCCATCGGGACGAATTCCGGGAACGCCGCCCAGTGCCAGAGCGGCGGCATCGGCGCGCCGGCGCTATGGTCGTAGCTCGGCGCGGACGGGTGGGAGAGCGACGCGCCCAGCATGCCGGCGACCTGCTCGGGCAGCGCGCCGTCATGGCTCTGAGTGCGACCCACCCATGTCCGGAGGTCGACGGCTCCAACCTCGCGCCCATGGGCCGCGGCGCGTCTGATGAGACCGTGTTCAAGCATGGCATCGGTCCTTCCCGGTGCGATCATTCCTGCGCAATCTGACCGCTGGGGCGCCTCAGGGGAAACTTTGTCGGGTCCTGCTGTGAATGCGAAGGTTTACATGCTAGCTTTTCCGTTAATCCGTTAACTTTTCAGAGCCTCGCGATGCTCAAGACCTTCATCGGCCCGCGCCTTCGCCGCCTTCGTCTCGATCACGGCCAGACCCAGGCCCAGATGGCGCGCGCGCTGGGGATCTCGAACGCCTATGTGAACCTGCTGGAGAAGAACGAGCGCTCGGTCTCGGTGCCGGTGCTGCTCAAGCTCTTCGCCGCCTACGGGGTGGATTGGCGCGAGATCGCGGAGGATGACGACGCCGCCCGGCTCGCCGATCTGCGCGCGGCGCTGCAGGACAACCTCTTCGATGACGGCCGGCCGGACCTGACCCAGATGCGCGCCGCCCAGATCCACAGCCCGGACCTTGCGTCGGCATTTCTGAAGCTGCATCGCGCCTATCTCGCCGCCTCCGACCAGCTGATGACGCTGGCGGCGGGAGCCGGCGACGCCGCCGCCCTGCCCGCCGCCTCGCCCGAGGCGCAGGTCCACGACTTCTTCCGCCGCAACCGCAACCATTTCCCGGCGCTGGAGACGGCGGCGGAAGCGTTCTGGGGCGGCCGCCGCATCCCCGCCGACGACGTCTACGCCGAGGCGAAGGCGCTGCTGCAAGACCGGCTCGGTCTGCGGGTGCGGCTGGTGAGCGTGGCCGACATGCCCGAGACCCTGCGCCAGCATGACGAGACCCGCGGCGAGGTGCTGCTTTCGGAAGCGCTCGATCATCCCAACCGGGTGTTTCAACTGGTGCATGTGGCGGGGCTGATCGAGCGGCGGGAGGCGCTCGACGCCCTCCTCGACCAGTCGGGGATCGTCGAGGCGCATGGGCGGGCGCGCTGCCGGGTGGAGCTCGCCAACTACTTCGCCGCGGCGGTGCTGATGCCCTACGGGGCTTTCCTCGCCGAAGCGCGGGCGAGCCGCTACGATCTCGACCATCTCGCGGTCCGCTTCGGGGTGACCTTCGAACAGGCCTGCCACCGCGCCACCACCTTGCAGCGCGCCGGCGCGCAGGGGGTGCCGCTGTTCTTCCTGCGCATCGACAAGGCCGGCAACGTCACCAAGCGGTTCAACGCCACCGACTTCCACCTCGCCGAATATGGCGGCGCCTGCCCGCGGCTCGACGTGCACGCCTGCTTCCGCACGCCGGGGCGGATCGTGCCGCAGTTCGTCGAGATGCCGGATGCGAGCCGCTTTCTGGTCTTCGCCCGCACAGTCGAACGTCCCAGCATCACCCGCCACGCCCAGGATGTGCGGCTGGCGGTGGCGATGGGCTGCGGGGTCGAGCATGCCGAGCGCATCGGCTACGCCGAGGATCTCAGCGCCGGGCGGGCGCACCCCACGCCGATCGGGATCAACTGCCGGATCTGCCCCCGCGCCTCCTGCGACCAGCGTGCCCATAACGCGCTGGTGCTGTCGAAGCCGGTCGACGCCAACCGCCGCGGCGCCACCCGCTACGCCAGCTGATCGCGGCGCGCGTCATGGCCGGGGGCCGTCATGCTGGGGCGCGTCATGCTGGGGCGCGTCACGGGGCGCCCGAAAATTCCTCCAGCGTCTCGGCCACCAGCGGGTTGGGAAAGCGGCGTTGCAGGGTGACGGCGAAGAACCCCTCCGAAATCCCCTCCAGCCGGGCGCGTTCGACCAGCGTGCCGGCGGCGAGTTCATCGCGCACCACGATGGGGGGGATGACCGCGAGCCCGGCGCCCTCGCGCGCCAGAAGGCGGAGCATGGCCATGTCGTCTGCCTCCGCCGCGATCCGGGGAACCGCGCCGAGCCGTTCGACCAGCGCGTCGAACGAGGCCCTGAGCGCGGATTCCGGGGTGGGCAGGATCAGCGGTTCGGCCTCGATCATCTCGCGCAGCGACCGGCCCTCGGGCGCGCCGAGGCGGGGCGTGCCGATCAGGCTGACCGGCTGCTCTGACAGGGCGTGCACCAGATAAGGGCTCGCCGCATCGCGGGCCGGGACCAGGTTGGTCAGCACCACATCGAGCGCCATCGCCTCCAGCGCCCGCAGCAGGTCCGCCTGGGCGCCCGAGCGCAGCACCATCTCCACATCCGCCCGCCCGACCAGCGGCTTGAGGAACTCGATCTGGAAATTGCGCGACAGCGTGGCGAGCGCGCCGACCCGCAGCGCGCGCCGCGCCGCCCCAGCGTTGCGCAGGGTGGCGGCGAGATCCTCGGCGGCGGCGAAGATCGCGTCGGCATGGTCGAGCGCGATGCGCCCCGCCTCGGTCAGCGCCAGCCCCCTTCCCCGCCGCTCGAAGAGATCGTGGCCGAGCGCGGCTTCCAGCGCCTTCACCTGGGTCGACATCGCGGATTGCGACAGGTTCAGCGCCCGGGCCGCGCCGGTCAGCGTGCCGTCGCGGGCCACGGCGCGGAACAGGCGGAGGTGATGGAGGTTCAAGGCCATGATCGTTCGATTCCATGGAACGTCTCCGCGCAATATATGTGATTTTTACATGCCTGGCGACGCGGTAGTTCCGGGATGCGCCCCGAAACGCCCCCCGAAACGACCGGAGTCATCGCCATGCCGACCCTCGCCCCCCTGATCCATTTCGCGCCCCTCGCGCTGCTGGCCGCCGCCTGCTTCGCGGCCCGGCGCCCGGGCCGACGCCCCGGGGGCGTGCCGCGCTTCGCCGAAGCCGCGGCGCTGGCGGCGTTGGCGATGGCGGGCATGAGCCTCGTGCAGATGGTCGTCGCGGGGAACGCGCAGGTCTCCCTGCCTGTCGGGCCGCTGGCCTTCACGCTGCGGCTCGATCCGATCAGCGCGGCGATGACGCTGCTGGTCGCCTTCGTCGGCTGGGTGGTGATGCGCTACGCCCGGACCTATATGGACGGCGCGGCGCGCGAGGGCGCGTTCCACGGCTGGATGCTCGCCACGCTGGCCGCGGTGCTGACCTTGGCGCAGGCGGGCGACCTCGCGCTGGCGATCCCGTGCTTCGTGGCGATCGGGGTCGGGATGCGGCGGCTGCTGCTGCACTTCCCCGAGCGGCCGGCCGCGCGCCGCGCCGCGACCAAGTTCGCGCTGGTCTGGCATGCGGGCGACGCCGCCCTGATCGGCGCAGCTGTGCTGCTGGTCGTCGCCTTCGGAACCATGGATTTCGCGGCGCTGGCCGACGCCGCCGCCCCCGGCCTGCCCCTCGCCGGGCATCTCGCGGCCGTGCTTCTTCTGCTCGCCGCCGCCCTGAAAACCGCGTCCTTCCCGCTGCATGGCTGGCTGACCGAGGTGATGGAAGCGCCCACCCCCGTCTCGGCCCTGCTGCATGCGGGGATCGTCAACGCCGGCGGGCTGCTGCTGATCCGCTCGGCCGGGCTGACGCAGGCGAGCCCCGGCGTCATGGCGGCCCTGGTGATGATCGGCGGGCTCACGGCGCTTTTCGGCGCGGTGGTGATGCTGACGCAGAGCGCGGCGAAAACCGCGCTCGCCTGGTCCACGGTGGCGCAGATGGGCTTCATGCTGCTGCAATGCGGGCTGGGCCTCTGGCCGCTGGCGCTGCTGCATATCGTGGCCCATTCGCTCTACAAGGCCCACGCCTTCCTGTCGGCCGGCGGCGCGGTGCAGGCGGTCGCGGGGCTGCGCCGGCCGGGGCCGGTGGCCGTGCCGCGGGTGGGGGCGGTGCTGAAGGCTTTCGCCATGGCGCTGACGCTCTACGCCGTGATGGCGACGGCGTTCTTGGCGGTGGCGGGGCCGAAATCGCCGCAGGCGCTGGCGCTGGGGGCGATGCTGATCTTCGGCGTCGCCTATCTGGTGGCGCAGGGCCTGGCCGACGCCGCGCCCGCCGCCCTGACCCGGCGCACCGGGCTTGCCTCCCTCGGGGCCGCGGCCGCCTATTTCACCTTCCAGCTGGGCGCCCATGCCGCCTGGGGGCCGGGGCTTCCCGCGGCGCCCGAGGCCGGGCCGCTCGAATGGGCGCTGATCGTGCTGGCGCTGCTGTCCTTCGGGCTGGTCGCCTTCGCCCAGGTCCTGTTCCCGCTCTGGGCCCACCATCCGGCCAGCGCCGGGATCCGGGTGCACCTCGCCAACGGCCTCTACCTCAACGCCCTGCTCGACCGCCTGATCGGCGGGTTCCGGGCGGCGAAACCGAACTGAAGGGGGAATTCCGATGTTCATGAAGCCAGACCCGATCGCCCCTGCGACCATCGCGAACCTGCTCGCCGCCGCCGAGGCCGCCGCCCGCGCCATCCCCCCCGCCTTCCCGCTGGAGGCGACCGTGGCCGTGAACCCCTTCCTGGGTCAGAGCGGCGAGGACCTCGCCACCGCCTCCGCCCGGCTGGCGCGCGTCGCGGGGGTGTCGCTGAGCCTGCCGCGGGCGGACCATGCGGCGCGGATCGCGGCCGGAGAGATTTCGGATGACGATCTGGCGCGCGCCCTGGCGGCCTGTCGCTCGCCGCTGAAACCCGCGGATCTCGCCCGGCTGAAGGCGGCCTCGACGCTCTCCCCGCCCCCGCCGCGCGCCCTGCCCACCGTGGCCGAGCTGGCGGCGGAGGCGACCGGGGTCGACTGGCCCGCGGTCATCGAGCGGACCTTCGGGCTGTGGGCTTCGGGTCATTTCGACCGGGGCCAGGCGCTGTGGCAGCCCTCGCCCGGCCTTGGCGCCTACGCCGCCTGGCGGGCCTGGGCGAGCCGGGACCTGACGCCGGAGATCGCCGGCCTCGCCGGCTTCTGCGCCCACGTCTCCGCCGCCCCCGACACGGCCGAGCGCGCAGTCCTGCGCGCCGCCGGTCAGCTCGGCCTGACCGACGCCGCCGCGGAGACGGCTTTTCACCGCCTGCTCATGGACCTGGGCGGTTGGGCGCAGCATGCCCGCTGGCGGCTGTGGCAGGCGGAGCTGGCGGGGGGAACCGACGCGACGCTCGCCGATCTGCTGGCGATCCGCATGGTGTGGGAGGCGGCGCTGCTGGACCACGCGCCCGAAATCGCCGCGCAGTGGCGCGAGGTGGTCGCCGCCCACGAAGCCCCCGTGGCCGCGACCCCCGACCAGATCGTCGATGCGATCCTGCAGGAGGCGGCGGAGCGCGCCCATCAGCGTGGCCTCGACCGCGCCCTGACCGGCGGAACGGCCGCCGAGGCCCGCCCCGCCCTGCAGGCGGCGTTCTGCATCGACACCCGCTCCGAGGTCATCCGCCGCGCGCTGGAGACGCAGGATCCGGGAATCGAGACCCTCGGCTTCGCCGGGTTCTTCGGCCTGCCGCTCGCCCACAGCGCGCAGGGTTCGGACGTGATCGAGGCGCATCTGCCGGCGCTGCTCGCGCCGTCGCTGCGCTCGATCAGCCGCGGCGGGCCCACCGTCGAGGCGGCGATGCGGATCGACGCACGCGCCGCGCGGGCCTGGGGGCGGTTCCGGCAGGCGGCGGTGTCCTCCTTCGCCTTCGTCGAAGCGGCGGGGCCGGTCTATGGCGTGAAACTGGTCCGCGACGCGCTCGGCCTTCGCCAAGCGCGCGGCGCGACGCCCGCGCCGCGGATCGTCGGCGGACTGGACGCCGAGACCAAGACGCGGACCTGCGCCGCCGTGCTGAAGGCGATGAGCCTGACCCGGGGCTTCGCGCGGCTGGTGCTGCTGGTCGGCCACGGTGCGCAGACGGCCAACAACCCCCATGAAAGCGCCTATCACTGCGGGGCCTGCGGCGGTCATACCGGCGAGGTTTCGGCCCGAATGCTGGCGCAGCTGCTCAACGACCCCGACACGCGGGCCGGGCTTGGCGCCCACGGGATCGACCTGCCGGCGGATACCCGCTTCGTCGCCGCCTTGCACGACACCACGACCGACGCGTTCACGCTTTGCACAGACGCCCCCGCTCCCGATCACGCGCCGGATCTTTCGCGGGCGCGCGGCTGGCTGCGGGCTGCGGGCCGGCGCGCGCGGGCCGAGCGCGCGAC
>NZ_JBSRTQ010000012.1:0-53878 GCF_055129145.1 Albimonas sp.
AGGTCTCCTCCGGCGACGTGATCGCGGAGATCGAGACCGACAAGGCCACGATGGAATTCGAGGCCGTCGACGAGGGCGTGATCGGGAAGATCCTGATCGCGGAGGGGACCGAGGGGGTGAAGGTCAACACCCCCATCGCGGTGCTGCTGGAGGAAGGCGAGGACGCCTCCGCCGCGGAGACCGCCGGTTCGCCGAAACCGGGGGCGGCGCCGGAGTCCGAGCCGGAGAAAGCCGAAGCGCCCGCGCAGAAGAAAGCGCCTGCCGAGGCGGCTTCGGCCGCACCGGCGGCGACCAAGGACGCGGAGGGGGAGCGCATCTTCGCCTCGCCGCTCGCCCGTCGCATCGCGGCGGACAAGGGGCTGGACCTGGCCTCGGTCAAGGGCTCGGGTCCGCACGGCCGCATCGTGAAGGCGGATGTCGAGGCGGCGAATCCCGCGGAGGCGAAGCCGGCTGACTCCAAGAGCGCCGAGGCCGCCGCGCCTGTCGCCAAACCCGCCGCGCCGACCCCGGCCGACGCCGAGGCGGTCAAGAAGCTCTATGCCGACGTGGCCTTCGAGGAGGTCAAGCTAGACGGCATGCGCCGGACCATCGCCACCCGGCTGGTCGAGGCCAAGCAGACCATCCCGCATTTCTACCTGCGGCGGGAGATCGAGCTCGATGCGCTGATGGCGTTCCGCGGCGAGCTGAATGCGGCGCTGGGATCGCGTGGCGTGAAACTCTCGGTGAACGACTTCATCATCAAGGCCTGCGCGCTGGCTCTGCAGCAGGTGCCGGACTGCAACGCGGTCTGGGCCGGCGACCGGATCCTGAAGTTCCAGGCTTCGGACGTGGCGGTGGCTGTGGCGATCGAGGGGGGGCTGTTCACGCCGGTGCTGCGCTCGGCCGATGCGAAGTCGATCTCGGCGCTCTCGGCCGAGATGAAGGACCTCGCCGCCCGCGCCCGCGACCGCAAGCTCGCGCCCAAGGAATATCAGGGCGGGTCCTTCGCGATCTCCAATCTCGGGATGATGGGGATCGAGAATTTCGACGCGGTGATCAACCCGCCGCATGCCTCGATCCTCGCGGTCGGGGCCGGGCTGAAGAAGCCGGTGGTCGGGGCGGATGGCGAGATCAAGGTGGCGACGATGATGTCTGTGACGCTTTCGGTCGACCACCGGGTGATCGACGGCGCGCTGGGGGCCCAGTTCCTCGCCGCGGTGAAGGAAGCGCTGGAAAATCCGGTGGCGATGCTGGCCTGAGGGTCAAAGAATCCGCCTTGGAAACGAAAAAAACGCCGGCCCCGAAGGGCCGGCGTTTCGCGTTTCAGGCTGCGGTCCGACGGGTCACATGATCTGGTCCATGCTCAGCGAGGGCTGGTCGCAACCCGCGTCGCCCACCACCTTGGCGGGAACGCCCGCCACGGTCTTGCAGGGCGGCACGTCGGCGAGCACCACCGAGCCGGCCGCGATTCGGCTGCAATGCCCGATGGTGATGTTGCCGAGGATCTTCGCCCCAGCCCCCATCAGCACCCCGTTGCCCACTTTGGGATGACGGTCGCCATCGGTCTTGCCGGTCCCGCCCAGCGTCACCGAATGCAGCATCGAGCAATTGTCGCCCACCACCGCCGTCTCGCCGATGACGATCGAATGCGCGTGGTCGATCATGATGCCACGGCCCACCTTGGCGCCGGGATGGATGTCCACGCCGAACACCTCGGAAGCGCGCATCTGGATGAACCAGGCCACGTCCCGACGTCCCTGCGTCCAAAGCGCGTGCGCGACCCGATAGGCCTGCACCGCCAGGAAGCCTTTGAAGAACAGCAGGGGCTGGATGTAGAAATGGCAGGCGGGATCGCGTTCGTAAACTGCGACGGCATCGGCGCGCGCGGCGGCGCCGATGCCGGTGTTGTCGCCAATCGTCTGGCGGGCGATGTCCTGCAGGATCAGCGCCGACATGTCGGCGGCCGACAGCTTCTGCGCGATGCGATAGGCGAGCGCATCCTCGAAGCTCTCATGATGCAGGACCGTGGCGTGGACCAGGCTGCCGATCAGCGGCTCCCGCTCCACCATGTCCCGGGCCTCTTCACGGATGCGCGACCAGACCGGGTCGAGCTTGGCGAGGGCCTGGTCCTTCGGGGCGACGGACATGTCGATCTCTCCCTAGGATCGCGCGAAGACGCGCTGCTTGGAGGGAGATCGTTGCCCCAGTTTTGATTTCAAGCCAAGCGCCCATCCTGAATCGTGACGAATACGATGATCGATCGCCACCACACCGCTACCCTCAGGCCGGCGGCGCGACCAGCTCCACCCGGTAGACATGGATCATCACCCGACCGCCAGTGAAGTTGCCGCCCTCGGGGCTCAGCTTCAGCTTTACGTTGCTGGAATAGGCGATGGGGGCGGTCAGGCCGGAGCGGACCTGCCCGCCGACGCCCGTGGTCAGGCCGGAGCCGTAGCGGGTCTCGGCCTCATTGATGCCCAGCGACCAGCCGGTGACGCCGGTGATCTGCGCCTTGACCCGCGCGGTCACGCCCAGCACCACGGAGCGTGACGGGATCTGGCCGGTCGTGGTCTGCGCTCCCCCCGCCGTGATCATGTGTTCGATCTCGATGATCTCGATGGCCCCCGCCTGCGCCGCAGGCAAGGTCAGCGTCGTCCACATGCCGTAGGCGAAGACCGACTCGGCGCCCTCGTCCTCCACGAAGGCCCGCCAGCCAGTGAGCGGTTGCACGAAGTCCCAGCCGCCGTTGAGGAAGATGGCGATCTTCTGCGCCTGCCCCGCCCAGACGCCGGTCGCCCCGGTCGCCACCGCGTAGCGGTCGCCCTCCGCCGCTCCGCCCGGCGGAGTGGCGAGCGTCCGGCTTTTCAGCGAGAGCTGCACCAGCCAGTCCAGCTTCGACAGCGCCTCGTTGACGGTGATGTGCTTTTGCGCCTGACCGGCGGCCAGAAGCGGGAGTTCCAGGTTGGCGGTGTCAGCCATCGATCGTCACCTTCCCATCATGTCCCGGCCCGACGGCCGCGGAGATCTGCGCGATTTCGAACGTCGCCATGGCGCCTATGCCGTCTCCGGCCTGCTGCGCCGTGGTATAGAGGAAGGCTGGCGTGGTCACTTCCGTGGTCCGCACCACCGAACCTCCGGGAGAGCGCACCCGCACGCGGTAGCGCTCAGCCTCTTCGAACAGCGGCGTCTCGCCGGCCGGCCAGGTGTCGGCGTCGCGCCGCCCCCGCCGGATCCAGGTCACCGACACGTCGCCATTTGGCCCCCGCTCCGCCCGCAGCATGGTCGGTGCGTGCGGCCGCAAGGGCGCGCCCTCCCAGGTCCAGACCGCATGAGCGAAGCTCGAGTCCCCGATATCGGCTGATCGCGGCCCGATCCGGTAGTGACGCATGACGTCCAGCGCCGCCTCGCCGAGGTTCAGCCCGACCAGCCGGTTATCCAGCTGCACCAGCGTCGAACCCGTCGGCGTCGGATCGCCGATCAGCGTCTCGGTGCCGCCCAGCCCGCGCAGGAAATTCGACAACTTGTAGGTGTTGGTCGAGACCAGCTGCGCGGTGCGGAACTGGATCAGCTCCCACCCTCCGAGTGGGGAAGACAGCGCCGCCAGGTTGGCCCCGTTGAACACCGCCAGCTCGTCCGCCGAACTCAACGTGCCCGACAGCATCCGCACCTGCACCTCGAGCCCCCGTGTCCAACGCCAGGGCTCGCGCTTGGCCATTGCGCCGATCAGCTGCCCGACCACCGCGGGCCGACTGGTCGCCCCCAGCGCCGTATAGCTTTCGTCCCGGTCCGATCCGTAGACCGCGACGGTTCCCGGCCAGGGCGTCGACCAGGTCGCCACGTAGCCGCGCGTCTCCGACCCGTCGAAGATCGCCCAGGGCACGTCGAGCAACCGGTATCCCGGCGCTCCCACGCTGGTGCGGGAGTCGAGCGCAGACTCCGGTTGCGACGGGAATGCGCGCGCGCCGAGCTGATAGTTCGCCGGCTCGATCCGCGTGGCGTCGATTCGGCGGAACTGCCCCTCGACAATCCGGTCGATGCGGAACTCTGGATCGCCTTCGGCGCCGAAGCGCACCACGTCGCCCGGCTCCAGCGACAACTGAGCGTTCGGCAGGCCGAAGCTCAGCGTTTCGCGCGCCACCGCGCTTTCCCGCGCCCATCGCTCGGCGATGGCCACCGCCCTGCCCCGCGACATGGCGATGGGCAAGTCCGAACCCTGCACGCCCCGCGCCGCGCCGTCCGGGTTGATCACCTCGGCCGCCCCGGTCTGATAGCCCGCATCGGTCCTCAGGAACCCGATCCGGACCTCGCGAAGCGCTGCGCTTTCCGAGGCGCGGATCCGTTCGACATCCCGGTCCGGCCCCGCACCTTCGGCCACCACTTCGGTCTCGTCCAACGCGATGGTCGGCAGCTGGCCCCGCATCACGAAGCGCAGCTTGCCCTGGCTCTCATAGGCATCGAACCCCTCGGCGATCATCAGCGCCTGCAGCGCCTCGCGCGGGGTCTGGACCTTTTCCTGAACAAAGCCGTCAACCAGTGCGTGAAGCCCGGCAACGTCCACGTCAACCAGTCCCGCCTCGTCGCAGATCTCCGCGACGATCCGGTCCAGCGACCCCGCCGTGACCCGCCCGTTCAGCCAGTGCCCGAATTCGTAGTTATCCCCGTCCGACCAAAGGTCGAGCCGACGCGGAAACTCCGGCCATGGCCGCGCATCCCAGGTCCACACATAGCTGTTGGACAGGTCGAGCATCGTCCCCGGATAGCGCGTCGAGTCCGGGTTGTTCTCCGCCTTGCCCCAGTGCAGCTGCGCCGCCTGAAGCATGCGCCTCTGGATCAGGTCATCGCGCAGACCGGACGAGAAATACGGATAGCCATGCTCCGACGATTTCGGATCGGCGAACACGTTCGGCTGATTGGTCCCCTTGTCGATGGCGCTGCACCCGATCTCCGTCAGCCAGATCGGCTTGGAGCGCGGGCGCCACGCGGTCCGGTCCTCCTCACGCACACCGTTGACGCGCTGGTAATGCGCCCGGCTCCACCAGTTCTTCAGGTCCTTGTTGCGCCAGATCCAGTCCTCGCCGTGCAGACCGTCGACGATGGGCGTGCGCACCTGCGCCAGCCGGTCGGCATCCGAGGCGTAGTACCAGTCATAGCCCTCGCCCGCCGAAAATCGTGAGGCGAGATAGTCGAGATCGTAAATCGTCGACGCCTCCTGCGCATCCAGATGCGCGCGCCCATCCCGCCAGTCGCTCAGCGGCGCGTACCAGTCGATGCCGACGAAATCGATATGACGATTGGCCCAGAGCGGGTCGAGGTGGAACAGCCGGTCCCCGGTGCCGTCAGCCGGTTGATGGCCGAAATACTCCGACCAGTCCGCCGCGTAGCCGAGCTTCACCGTGTCGCCAAGCACTCCGCGCACGTCCTTGGCCAGCCGGATGAACTCGTCCACCGCCGGATAGGCCGTGCGCGCCGACCGGATCTGGGTCAACGCCCGCATCTCCGACCCGATGCAGAACGCGTCCACACCGCCCGCCAGAGCGCAGAGATGCGCGTAGTGCAGGATGAACCGCCGCATCCGCCAGTCGGAGCCGCCCCCATAGACCACCGTGTCGCCGCTGGCCACGAATTCCCAAGGCTCAGCCGTGCCGAAGAAGTCCGCCACCTCATCGACCGCCGCCGCCGTCCCATCGGGGGATCCCGCCTGTCCCGGCGCCAGCGAGGTGGTGATCCGCCCCCGCCACGGAAAAGCCGACTGCTCCGAATTCCAACCCCAAGGATCGGTCTTGCCGTTGTCGCCCGGCACGTCCATCAGGATGAATGGATAGAAATTCACCCGGATCCCGCGCGATTTCAGTTCGCGGATGTAGCGGACCACCGACCCGTCCGAGGGCGTGCCTCCGAAAACCGGTCGCCCCTCGCCATCGCGGCTGACAAGATAGGCCGCGTCGCGCTTCTGCCCGGCCACTTCCCAGACATGAGGCGCCGTGACCGTCTCCGCGTATTCCGCGCCCGGCCGCAGCCGACACTCACCGCAGCGCAGGTCGTCACCGAACCAGCTCACCACCAGCGACACGGCCTCGAGGTTGGGCAGCTCCTCGACCAGCTGATCCAGCGCCGCCACGGCGTCTGTCCGATCCGACCAGGCGTTGAGGTTGGCGTAACGCTCCTGTCCCTCGCCCTGGATCACTCGGATCGGGTCCGTCTCCAGCACGAACTCGCCCGAGCCTGGCGACATCGCCACCGCCTTGACGATCTTGTGGATGCGCAGCTCGCCCTCTTCCCCGACCTCGACGTTCTTGGGGGAGCGCGGCCGCCGGAACACCTCGACCGAGATCTGCGGGATACGGTTGCCGTAATCGCCGACCGGCAGATCCTCGAACACCATGTAGGCGACGCCGCGGAATCCGGGCGCCTCGCCCTCCACCGCTTCGATGGCGGAATCCGGGCCCTGCTCCTCCGTGCCGCGATGCAGCCGCCACTGGATGGCGTCGGTGTTGACCTGCTTGCCGTCGAACCACATGCGCCCGATCCGGGTGATCGGCCCCTCGCAAAGCGCCACCGCGAAACTGATCGTGTAGCTGTAGTCGCGAACGCTGGGCCCGCCCTTGCCGCCGCCGTTCTCGCGCACATGCTCGCGGAACCGGGTCGACCAGATGATCTGACCCGCCACGCGCATCCGCCCGTAGACCCGCGGCACCGGCGCGCCCTCGTTGGCCGCCTGGATCTTGAGCCCCGACGCCCGGCCCCGCACCACGGCGTCGGAACCGCCGCCGAGGATGGTCTGGTCGAGCACGGCGCCGAGCACCGCGCCCCCGGCCTGGCCGATGGCCGCCGCGCCGACGCCCAGAATCGAGCCGCCGGCCGCGGTCCCCAGGGCCGTGCCGGCCGCGGCTAGTACGAGCGTCGCCATGATCTACTCCGGATAGCTGAAGGCCGCGACGATGCGGCGGCGCCAGGACGGCCCGAGGGACGAGGCGACGACGCCTCGCCCCGAATAGGCGTGGATCATCCGCGCCTCGCCCGGCCCGGTTTCGACAAGGATGCCCAGGTGCTTGGCGGGCCCCCGCTCGCGCATGCGAAACAGCAGCACGTCGCCCGGCCGCGCTTGAGGCGGCGCGACCGGCCCCATGTGGCGAAGCGCGGCCTCCATCAGCCGCTCCTCGCGGCTGGGCTCGGACCAGTCGGAGCTGTAGGCGGGCGGCGCCTCGGGCTCAGGTCCAACCACTTCCCGCCACACGCCCCGCACCAGGCCCAGGCAATCCGCGCCCGCCCCCCGCACGCTGGCTTGATGGCGATAGGGTGTGCCGAGCCAGCCGCGCGCGGCGGCCACGATCGCCGCGCAGTCAGACATCGAACAGCGAGCCCCCGTCATGGTTCTCGTCCAAGCGAGGATAGGTCGTCAGCCAATCCTCGCCCGGGATCATCGGAAAGCCGCGGAAGTTGATGAAATTGGAGAACTTCGCCTTGCAGGTCGTCGCGGTCTTGTCGCAGCCCGCATAGACCCGGAAGCTGTCGCCGAGCTTGATCGCCGCCTCCGGCGTGTTCCAAAGGTCGATCACCCGCAGCCCGCTCTGCGCGTAAAAGCTGCGCACCGTGGCGCTGGTCCCGGCATTGGCGCCGGAGGTCCATTCCAACCGCCCGGCCGAGAAGAACCCTGCCTCCTGATCGCCCGCGTTCCCGGCGATCACGAAGCGCCGCGCATCCTGAACCGCGCTCACCGTCCCGGTCTTGTTCAGCGCGCCGCTCAGATCCACGCGACACCGTGCATCCCCCAGATCGGCATCGCAAAGCCGCTGGAAAATCCGCCCCATCGGTCGGTTGAGCAGCTCAGCCTGGCCCAGAACTTCCATCTCGAACGCATTGGAACCGCGCCGGATTTCACCCACCCGCCCCACGCTCAGCTTCGCTCGCCGCGCCACGTCGCGATAGTCGACCACCCACTGGGTGATCACCGCCCCGTCATAGAACCCGCGTCCGATATCCGCCTCCGTGATCGCCTCCGAGCGCAACGCGCCCGAAGCTTCCACATTGTCCACCGCCAGGCCCAGCGACTGCTCCATCTCGGTGCGCGCGAAGCCGGTTTCCGGCTCGAATTCCACCGCATCGAAGCTCAGCGGCAGGTCGTGGTCGGTGAAGCCCAGCACCACCCCATCCTTGCGCGCCACCGTCCAGCACCGGCACAATGTCGTCGCCTCGGAGGCGAGCTCCGCGGCCAGATCCTCATCGAATTCGCGCATCAGACCCGAACCTCCACCACGGGGATCGAGGGGATGTCGCCGGCCTCGAGCGCCGACAGCGTCGCCACGATCCGGTCGGTGTCGAAACGCACCGGCACGTCGAATTCGAATCCGGCGGTGATCGACGCCCCGGCGTCCGGCGCGGTGGTGAAGCTCACCAGACCCGAGGCGTGATTGACGATGAAGTCGGCTGCGTAGACCTTCTCCTCGCCGTCCACCGCCATCCGCACCGAACTCGCCACCGGCTTCGAGATCACCCGCGTCCAGGCGTTGACCACCGCGGGGTAGATCTTGACCAGCTGGAACGCGGTCCGGGTCCCGTCCCCCGTCCCGATCCGCTGATCGGTCGGCGCGATCACGCCGCCCGGGAGGCATGATTTGTGGTCCATCGGGTCCTTCCAGCGGAACGCGTGCAACTGCCCGCGCCGCGCCTCGAAGAACGCCACCACCTCCGCCAGATCGTCGAGCGAGCTCAGCCCAACGCCCGCATCGTAGCGCCGGCGCGACTCCGCCCAGTTGGTGTTGCGCTGCTCGAACCCGTTGGCGAGCGACACGATCTCGGTCCGGCGCTGCGGCCCGCCGGAGGATCCGACCGACAGCCGGTCCGGAAAGCGCACGTCATGAAAAGCCATCTTCCGTCCTCACCCGTTGCGCTGACCCATGCGGACCGCCCGCGCCAGCTGCGCCGCGACCTGGCTCTGCGATTTCTGGAAGCCGGCGACATCCGACGTATGGATGTGGACCGTCACGTTGACGGCCCGTCCGCCGCCCGACGCGACGCCGAGCCTACCGTCCGCCCCGCGCTGAAGCGGCAGGATCGCCTCAGGTCCCGCCTCGCCCATGAGCCCGGTCCCGCCGCGCATCGGGAACAGCGTCGGCCCTTCCACCACCCCGCCCCCCGCGAAAGCCCGCGGCCGACCGCCCGAGAATGCGCCGCCCCGGGCGAAGGCCGAGAACCCCGAAAACAGCCCCGCGATTCCCACGCCGATCGCGCCCGTAAGCCCTTGCGTCACCGCCCCATGCACCGGCGCCAGCGCCGCATCGAACGTCCGCCCGGCCAGGTCAGTCCCCAGCCGCTGCAGAACGGCCGAAGCGCCGCCCCCGCCCGTCACCAGTCGGTCGAACGCGCCCCGCAACGAGCCCGAGATCGCCCCCGCCAGCCCCTTGGCCTCGCGCGTGGTGTCGCGCATCTCGCCGCGCATCCGGCGCAGCTCGTCCGAAACGCCGGCGGCGCCCTCCTCGGTGCCGCCCGCAGCGCTCGAGACATCGCGCAGCGCCGTGCCGATATCGGTGTCCGAGTAGATGCTCATGCCTCGTTCTCCCGTTTCGCCGCGTCGGGAAACCGCGCGGCCAGCGCAGCAAGGTCCTTGCGCGCCATCGGTCCCACGGACCGGCTCCCGCCCGCCGGCTCCGCCGCCGCGCGGAATTCGCGCGGCGTCATCGCCCAGAACACGTCGGGCGGCAGCCTCAGCCCGCCCAGGCCCAGCCGCATCAGCGCCGGCCAGTCGATCAGCGCGCCCGGCTCATCCGCCATCGCTCAGCGCTCCAGCGGCGCGAAAGTCGCGAACAGCAGCTGCGCCGCGGCCCGGGTCGCCCCGCCCGCGCCGCCCTCGACCTGCATCGCCGCGAAGGCATTGTCGGAAACCTCGAGCCCCCCGCCCCGCAACCCCGCCGCCAGCAGCGCGATCAGATCGCCCGCCCGGTAGCCGCCGCCCTCGAACCGCTCCACCAGCGCCGCCAGACCGCCGACGCCCAGCGTCGTCTCCAGCTCCGCCAGCCCGCCCAGCGTCAGACGCAGGACGCGCGGAACCCCGTCGACCACCAGCTCCACCTCGCCCCGCGCCGCGTTCGCCATCTCAGGCGGCCGCGAAGCTCAGCGCGCCGGCGGAGGCGAGCGATACCTCGTAGACCGCCTCCCCGTCATGCTGGCCCGAATATTCCAGCGCTGTGATCTGGAACGCACCCTCGACCGTCCCGAAATCCGGCACGATCACCTGGAAAGACGGGACCGATCCGTCGAAGAACGCCTGGCGCATGGTCGCGTCGGTCGAGGCGTCGAGAAAGACCCCCGACCCCGAGATCGAGGCGCTGCGCAGCCCCGCCCCCGCCAGCAGCTCGCGCCACCGCCCGGTCGAGCCGACATGGGTCACGTCCACCGTCTCGGCATTGAAGGCGATCCGCGTCGCCCGCAGTCCCGCCACCGTGGCGTAGCCGGAGCCCGTATCGACCTTCAACAGAAGGTCCTTCCCCATCTGAGCAGCCATTTCAGTCGCCTTTCCAGTGGATTAGTGTTCGATCCGGAACCGGAACCGCAGGTCGATCCTGCGCCCGCCCTCTTGTTCCCGGCGGGCCTTGGCGCCGATGAAATCCGCGCTCGCCACCCGGCCGGACGGCAAGGCGGACACGCTCCCGGTCATCGCGGCCGCCACCTGTTCCGCCGCGAGCTTCGCCGCCGCGAAGCCCTCGCCTGCCGCGAGGACCGAGATATCGACCTCATGCGCAGACCCGGCCAGCCCCTGGGCCGACCAGTCCGCCACCCGTTCTTCGCCGATCAGCACGTAGAGGCCCCCGGCGCTCTCCGGTCCGTCCGCATGGGGAGGCGTGTCCCAGATCCGGTCGCCGGCCAGCGCCGCCAACCCGGTCGAACCGCTCAGCGCCGCGAAGATCGCGGTCTGCAACGCGGCCGAAGCCTCATAGCTCATTCCGCGATCTCCTCGTCGGCCCAGCAGGTCAGGAACCGCCCGCGGGCATCGGCTTCGGTCACCGCGCGGATGCGATAGGTGCGCCCGTCCTCACGGAACCGCTGATCGGCGCGGGGTCGCGTGTCCGCTCCCACCGGGGCCGCCCGCACCAGGATCCGGTGCGAGACCCGGCTCCCCTGCCGCTCACCTCGCTCCAGCGCTCGCCCGCTGCGCGGCGTGACCGCGCCCCACAGCACGCCCAGCTCCGCCCAGTTCACCGCCCCCCCGCCGGCGCCGTCGGCGACGCGCTGCGGCGCCTCCAGCACCAGCCGGCGGTTCAGCACCGGGGCCATGGGGACCGCGGCGCTCACAGCCGCAGCTCCCGGTGACGCGCGACCAGCGCCCGCACGCCGAAGGGCAGCGTGTCCAGCGGCTCGGCCGCGGCATGGCGCTGCTCGTAATACTGCGCCGCCAGCAGCATCACCGCCTGACGAAGCTCCTCGGGGATATCCGAGGGCGCGTCGCCGAACCCCGCCATCACCTCGACCTCGGCCACGCCGTCGGTAGGGATCGCGGGCAGGAACCGCCCGCCCTGCCCGGCCAGCCACGGCCGGAACCCGTCGGGGATCAGCACCCAGCGGTCGGCGTCCACCGCCTCCCAGACGCCCTCGGCATCGACCAGCGTGACCGCGTTGATCTGCGCCACCGGCGCCAGCGGGATCGCCACCCGCGCGGGGTTCCGCCACCGGGTCACGGTCCACTTGAACCGCCGCCGGATCAGGCGCTTGCCCACCAGCCCCTCGATCCCCGCCCCCGCCGCCCGGGCGCAGCGCTCGATCAGCGCCGCCTCATCCGGCGCGCCCGCGAAGCCCGTCGCCAGGCGCAGATGAGCGGCGAGCGCGTCCAGGTCCACCGGCGCGACCGCGGCCGGCTCAAGTTCCGTGATCATCGGACATCCTCCTCAGGCCGCCAGCACGCGCAGCATCACGCCCTGGCTCAGCACCCGATCCGCGCTGGTGCGCACCCGGTTCGACAGGTGGTAGACATGGCCGGCCCGCCCCCCGCGCAGCACCGCGGTCGAGGCCCCGCCCCCGCAGCTTGCGCCGACCAGCTCCAGCGCCAGCGCGTCCAGTTCCTGGGGCACGATCATCCAGCCCAGATCCTCGCGCACCGACTCGCCGGGCGCGAGATCCAGCCAGGCCAGCGCCACAGGCCGGGTCTCGTCGCATCGCTTGGTCAGGTACCCGCCCATCGCCGCATCCTCCGGCTCTCCTCCGGCGAAGCGCCGGCGGAACGTTCGACAAGAAGGCGCGCCCCCGCGCGGACCCGGTCACGACATTGGGGAAGCAGGATGCGAGCATCCCGCGCGGAGGCGCCCCGGTCGATCCGATCAGATCGACCTCCGCGGTGCGGCTCCGGCCGCGCCGCGGAACGGTCCGGCCCCGATCAGGAGGCCGAGAACTGCAGCAGCTTGATCGCCGAGAAGTCGGTCACGTCGCCGCCCACGCGCTTGGTGGCGTAGAACAGGACATGCGGCTTGGCGGAGAACGGATCGCGCAGCACCCGCAGGTCGGGACGCTCGGCGATGGTGTAGCCCGCTCCGAAATCGCCGAAGGCGACCGCCTTGGCCCCGGCGGAGATGTCGGGCATGTCCTCGCAGATCAGCACCGGATAGCCCATCAGGCGGGCCGGCTCGCCGGCGGCGAACCCGTCCGACCACAGGAACCGCCCGTCGGCGTCCTTCATCTTGCGCACCGCGCCGGCGGTCTTCGAGTTCATCACGAAGGTCGCCTTGGCGCGGTAGCGGGCGCCGAGCGAGTAGACCAGGTCCACGATCGCATCCGCCGGATCGGCCGAGGAGAAGTCGCCCGAAACGCCGGTCGGCACGTAGTTGAGCGTGCCCCAGCTTTCGCCCGAGCTCACATGCGCCACCGGATAGTCGAGGAAGCCGGTCGGCTGGTCGGACCCGTCGCCGTTGATGAAGGCGTCGCTCTCGGCGCGGGCGAACTTGTCGGCGATGCGGTCGGCGAGCCAGCCCTCGATGTCGAAGGCCGCGTCGTCCAGCAGCCGCTGGCTCGCCTTGGGCAGGGCCGACAGCTCATGGAGCGGGATCGACACGCGCTCGATCTGCGGCGTCGAGGTCTCGGAGACCGAGCCCGACTCCGAGGACCAGCCATGGCCGAAATCCGCATGGTCGACCAGCACGTCGAAGGCGTTGGCCTCCACCTGCACCACGTTGGCGATGGCGCGGACCGACCCCGCCCCGGTCAGCACCGACTGGATGCGGGCCGAGGTCTGCGGGTCGACCAGGTAGCCGCCCTCGGCGTTCACCGAGGTCGACATCCCCTTGCGCTCGACCGTCACGCCGCGCAGCGCGTCGTCGTCGCCCGAGCGCAGATAGGCCGACAGGGCCTTGCGATGCGGCAGGTCGAGATCGGCCGAGCGGCTCAGCGCGGGCCGGCCGGACACCCCGACCGATTTGCGGTCGATGGCTTCCAGGCGATCGTCCTGCGCCTTCAGGCGGGACTTCATCTCGTCCTGGAACACCCCGAATTCCCGCAGGAAGCCGGCGACCGCCGACTTGGTCTCAAAGCCTTGGCCCGGATTTGCGTTGGTCATGTAAGACTTTCCTTCGTCCATACGAATGCTTGAAGGGTCGAGAGGTCAGCCGCGAAAGCGGCCCCGCGCCTCGGCGATCGCGTCGGCCAGGGCCTCCGCCAGCGCCGCGTCTTCGGCGTCGTCGTCAGCCGCTTTCGCCGCCGAAGCACGCGCCTGGGGCAGCATCGGGAAGGTCACCAGCGACACCTCCCAAAGCTCCACCGCCTGCAGAAGCCGCCCGCCGCCCGGCGCGCGCCCCGCCTTGAGGGCGCGGTAGCCGATGGAAAGCCCATCGACCGCCCCCGCCCTGAGCAGCGACAGCGCTTCCGCGCCGCGCCGCACCTCGGTCAGCAGCCGCCCGCGGACCAGCAGCCCCTGCTCGTCCTCGCGCACCTGGTCCCACACGCCGATCGGCTGCGCGGGATCGTGCTGCCAGAGAAGTTTCACCGACCGCCTCGCGGCCCGGGTCGCGGCCAGGCTCGCCGCGAAGGCCCCCGGCTCGACCACGTCGCCCGACTGATCCGGCGTCCCGAACAACGAGGCGTAGCCCTCGATCCGCCCGTCATCGGCCACCGTCGCCACCTGGTCGAAGGCGACGAACTTCGTCTCCAGCCCGAATGCGCTCGGGCCGGATGGGATGAATTCCGTCATGTGCAGATCCTCAGGGGTTGAAACGGCCTTCGATCACGGCCGCCGCGAACTGGCTCGCCAGCGCCGCCGCGACCCCGAACACCGCGAGCCACAGCCGTTTCTCCAGCCGTTCCACGGCCTGGTCGATCCGGTCGAGCGACCGCTCCAGCGCCGCCCATCGCTCATCGAGCACACGTTCCAGCGCCTCGATGCGGGCATGCGCGCTGTCGAACGGCTCGTAGAGGAACTTGGAGCCGCCCGACTGGTTGCGCAGGCTGTTGCGCATCACCGCGCCGCCGGGCCGAGGCCGAGCAGCGCGCGTTTTTCGTCCTCGCTCAGGAAGTCCGCACCCGACACCCGCCGCCAAAGCGCCTCGCGCTCCGGCGCCAGCGCCGGCACGGCATCCAGATCGGGGGCGAGGTTCACCACCTCCCCCACCTGGCTCGACAGCCATCCGGCCATCCCGGTCAGCACCTTCTGGGCCAGCGGCACCACGGTCTGACGGTAGAAGGCGCGGTTCGCCTCCTGGTAATTCGCATAGGTCGCATCCCCCGGCAGACCCAGCAGCATCGGCGGCACCCCGAAGGCGATGGCGATGTCGCGCGCCGCCGCCGTCTTGGTCTCGAGGAATTCCATGTCCGAGGGCGAAAACCCCATCGGCTTCCAGTCGAGCCCGCCCTCCAGCAGCATCGGCCGCCCGGCGTTGCGCGCCCCCTGGTGGTTCTCCTCCAGCTCATCGACCAGGCGCTGGTACTGCTCCTCGCTCATCGTGCCGCCATCGGCGCCGCGATAGATGATGGCGCCGGACGGCCGCGCCGCGTTGTCCAGCAGCGCCTTCGACCAGCCGCCCGCCGCGTTATGAATGTCCACCGCCGACCCTGCCGCTTCCAGCGGCGACATCCCGTAATGGTCGTCGAGCGGATGGAAGCTCTTGATATGCAGGATCGGCTGAGTCTCGGCGGTCATGTCGAACCGCACCTTCTTGCCGCCGACCTGATACTCGTAGGCCTCCGGCCACCCGTCAGCCCCCGGCGCCACCCGCATCCGGTCCGGGCGCAGCGCGTAAAGCTCCGCCGGAATGCCCGAGGCCATGGCCCCCGCCGCCTCCACATAGGCGTCGCCCGACAGCAGCAGATGCCCGTAGACCGTCTCCAGGAACGCGCCCCGCGTCTGCCCCGGATTGGGCCGCCCCAGCAGCTTGAGCAGCGGATGCGCCGCCATGCGCCGGTCATCCTCGCTCAGGATCACCGGCAGGGACGCCGCCGCCTCCGCCACCATCCGCACGCAACGAAACCCGATCACGTTGCGCGCGAAGCCGTTGCGCGCCAGGGACACGGTATCGCGCGGCGACCAAGCCGCCCGGCCGGGGCCCGAATAGGCGATGGCCGCGCCGACGGCCGAGGTCTTGCGGCTCTCCGGCGCCGTCGCAGCCGCACGCAGCCAATTGAAAGCCATCGGCTTTCTCCCTTGCTTCATCGGTTTCAGCGAAAGCCGCCCCGCGGCGAAAGGCGGCTAGAGCCGCCGCACCCGCGGCGCGGATCCCGCGCCCAGGCTCAGTTCGGTCACCGCCCAGACGAGGGCGTCCATGCGGTCCGGACTGCCCTGCCCGGTCTCGCCGGTCCAGGCGCACATCTGGTCTTCGAGCAGCGGAAAACGCCCCGCATGCCGGACCCGACCCTGTTCATAAAGCGCCGCCACCGGCTCGGCCCGGGTGACCTTGCCCCGCGTCGCCCGCACCGCCTTGTAGGGGACGCGCGGGTCGATCTGCCGGATCAGCGTCTCGACCAGTTCGCCGCCCTGGTTGACCTCGGCGACGATCCGGTCGGCCTGGAAATCCTCCAGCGCCTTCACCACCCGCGCCGCCCAGGCCGAAGGCGCCGCGCCCTGCACCGTCAGATCCGCCAGCACATAGCAGACCCCGTCGGCGCCGAGCCCGGCCACCACCATCCCGCAGGCGTCCGCCGAAGGCCCGGAGGTCGCCGGCGGATCCACCGCCACCACCACCCGCGCCAGCTCCGGCGCCTGCGCCACCCGGCCCTCATCGATCAGAGCCCGGTTCCACAGCGCACCCTCGACATCATCGAGCAGCGCGCCCTCCAGCTCCTGTCGCCCCAGAGCGGAGCCTTCGTAACGGCGATTCACCGCGTCCAGAAACTCCGCCGCCAGGTTGGCTGCGTTGGCCGAAGTCGGGGCCGAGGTCGACACCGTGTCCGGCGCCGCCAAGATCTCCTTCAGCAGCGGATTTCTCCGCGGCGTCGTGGTCACCAGCTGCTGCGGCCGCCGTCCCAGCCGCAGCGCGAACTGCAGCATGTCCCAGGCGGCCCGCCCCTTGCGCCACTTGGCGAGCTCGTCGCTCCAGGCCCCGTCGAACTGGGGCCCCCGCAGCCCCTCGGGGTCATGGGCGGAGAACAGCCGCGCCTCCGCCCCGTTCTGCCAGACCAGCCGCTTGCGGGTGACCTCGTAGACCGGCCGCCGGTCGGGGGGCGAACAGGCCCTTATCCCCGACGGCCCCTCGACCATGACCTCGCGGGCCTGGTCGAGGGTCTCCGCCACCAGCGCGATCCGTCGGCACGCCCCCCGCCCGAGGGGCGTGCTCCCCTCGACCCGGGCGCGGACCCACTCGGTACCCGCCCGCGTCTTTCCCGCCCCGCGGCCGCCCAGCACCACCCAGGTGCGCCAGTCGCCCGCCGGCGCGACCTGGTGGCCCGGCATCCCCCAGACTTCGAAAAGCCAGGGCAGCGCCGCCGTCGCGTTGTCGCTCAGGCCCGCCACGAAGGCCGCCCGCTCAGCCCCGCTCAGCGAGCCGAGCCAACTCGCCCAGGATCTCCCGTCGGGCGGCGTCGAAATCGACGTCCCCCGATCGGCGTCCCGCCCGTTCCGAGATGATCCGCTCAAGTTTCCTCTCGCAGTCCATGACCGCTTCCAACGATTTCTGAAGCGAGTTGATTTCCGCCTGCAGCAGCTTCTCGCGCTCCAGACCTTCCATCCGCGCCTTGGCGTCCCCCTCCGCCGCCTCGGCCTTCGCCCGCTCTTCCCGCCCCTGCTCCACCTTGACCCAGGCGAAGGCCTCCACCCTTTCAGTCAACGCCAGGTGCAAGGCCATGTAGGTGCGTCGGGCATTCTGGAGCATCTGACCTGTCGTCAGCTCCTCCGCATCGTCGCCACGCGTCATCCCCTTGGGCCCCTCGTTCCAAGGCCCGGGTCGCCCGACACGAAAACGGCCCCGGATCATGCGATCCGGAGCCGTTTTCGACCTGCTTTTCCCAGCTTGCCTGAACTCTACCTTAGAGCGAGCGCGCCGTCAATTGTTTTATTCAAGGTTGAATGGGTTGTTTCGGAACCCGAACCCAACCCGCCGCCAACCTATTGACTCTGCTTACGTTCCGCTTCAATCCGGCGCCATTTCTGCACGTTGCGCGTGTGTTCGACCAGACTCTCGCCGAACGCATGCCCGCCGCTGCCATCGGCGACAAAATACAGATCCTTGGTTTCCAACGGGTTCACCGCCGCGTCGATCGAGGCCTTGCCCGGATTGGCGATCGGCGTCGGCGGCAATCCGTCGATCTGGTAGGTGTTCCAGGCCGTCCGCTGGTTCAGCTCGCTGCGGGTCAGCCCGCGCCCCAGCACGCCCTTGCCCTCGGTGATCCCGTAAATCACCGTCGGGTCGGTCTGCAGCCGCATCCCGCGCTTGAGCCGGTTGACGAAGACCGAGGCCACGCGGCCGCGCTCCTCCGGCAGCCCGGTCTCCTTCTCGATGATCGAGGCGAGGATCAGCGCTTCCTCCGGCGTCGAGATCGGCAGCCCCTCGGCCCGGTTCGCCCAGGCCTCCGCCAGGATCGCGCTCTGCGCCGCGCGCATCCGCCGGATCATCTCGGCGCGGCTGTCGCCGCGATTGGCCTGGTAGGTCTCGGGCGCCAGCGATCCTTCGGGCGGGATTTCCGCGATCTCGCCGGTCAGGGTGTCCATGGCCTTGAGCTGCTCGACCACCTGCCAGGAGGTGGAGCCCTCCACCACGGTGATCTGATAAACCACGCGCCGGCAGGTGGACTGATCCACCAGGCAGCGCAGCACCGATTCCATGGAGGATCCCGCCGGGATCTCGAACTCGCCGGCTTGAATCCGGGCCTGCATCTCGCCGTAGCGCGCGCCAAGCCGGAAGATCCTCGGATCCGAGATCGCGCCCGCATCCGCCAGAATCGCCGCCGCCCGCTCGAGGCTCGTCCCCTTGGGAATCGACACCTCGGTCGGCGCGGTCAGCGGCCCTTCGGCCCGGTACTGGTTCACACCCCACGCGATCACGCCGGCCACGGCGAGGCCGAGCACGATCAGGATGGTCAGGGCATTGGCCGCCAGATGGCGCATCAAGGCGCCCTCAATCGACCTTGCCGATGATCAGCGAGGCATTGGTCCCGCCGAACCCGAAGGAATTGGACAGCGCCACCTTGATCTCCCGCTTCACCGCTTTGCCCGGCGCAAGGTCGATCTTCGACTCGACCGAGGGGTTGTCGAGGTTGAGCGTCGGCGGCGCGATCTGGTCGCGGATCGCCAGCGCGCAGAAGATCGCCTCGACCGCCCCGGCCGCGCCCAGCAGATGTCCGATCGCCGACTTGGTCGAACTCATCGTCACCTTCGAGGCATGGTCGCCCAGCAGCCGGGTCACCGCGCTCAGCTCGATCTCGTCCCCCAGCGGCGTCGAGGTGCCGTGCGCGTTGACGTAATCGATGTCTTCGGCGGTCAGCCCGGCGTTTTTCAGCGCCGCGGACATGGAGCGGAAGCCGCCGTTGCCGTCCGGCGCCGGGGAGGTGATGTGATAGGCGTCGCCCGACATGCCGTAGCCGAGGATCTCGGCGTAGATCTTCGCGCCGCGGGCCCTGGCGTGCTCGTATTCCTCGAGCACCACGATGCCGGCGCCTTCGCCCATGACGAAGCCGTCGCGATCCTTGTCATAGGGGCGCGAGGCCTTCTCCGGCGTGTCGTTGAAGCCGGTGGACAGCGCCTTGCAGGCGCAGAAGCCCACCACGCCGATTTCGCAGACCGGGCTCTCGGCCCCGCCCGCGACCATCACGTCGGCGTCGCCCAGCATGATCAGCCGCGCCGCGTCGCCGATGGCGTGCGCCCCGGTCGAACAGGCGGTGACCACCGAATGGTTCGGTCCCTTGAATCCGTATTTGATCGAGACATGGCCGGAGCAGAGGTTGATCAGCGCGCCCGGAATGAAGAACGGCGACACCCGTCGCGGCCCCTTGTCTCTCAGCGTGAGCGCGGCTTCGGCGATGGACTCGACACCGCCGATGCCCGAGCCGATCAGGACCCCCGTGCGCTCCGCGTCCTCGTCGGTCGCGGGAACCCAGCCGGAATCCTTCACCGCCTGTTCGGCGGCGGTCAGCGCATAGGTTATGAATCGGTCCGTCTTGCGACGGTCCTTGGATGACACCCAGTCATCAGGGTTGAACGTCCCATCCGTGCCGTCGCCCAGCGGAATCTCGCAGGCGATCTGACAAGGCAGATGCGACGCATCGAAATGCTTGATCTTTCCAGCGCCGGATTTGCCCTCCAGCAGCCGCGACCAAGTTTCCTCCACTCCGCAAGCCAGCGGAGTCAGCAATCCCATTCCGGTGACGACGACCCGCCTCACACGCGCGCTCCGTTTCTTGGTTCCTCAACGGGCGCGACCCTAGCCGCGCCCCCCACCGGCTGCAAGCCGGGCGCCCTCACGCGGGCGTGCGCATCCGTGCGGAGGCGCCCCGGCGGACCTGAACCCGAAAGGCTCAGCCCTCGGAATTCTCGGTGATGAACTTCACCGCATCGCCTACGGTCTGGATCGTCTCGGCGGCGTCGTCGGGGATCTCGATCCCGAACTCTTCCTCGAAGGCCATGACCAGCTCGACCGTGTCCAGCGAGTCCGCGCCAAGGTCGTCGATGAAGCTCGCGCTCTCCGTCACTTTGTCCTCTTCGACCGACAGGTGCTCTACGACGATCTTCTTCACACGATCCGAAATGTCGCTCATGCGAGTGCTCCTCACTCTTCGCAGGCCCTTGGGCCGCTTGCCGTTACTTGTATCGGGGGCCATCGGCCAGACCCGGCCGTGACGCGGTTCCGGCCCGCCGCGTGAGGCCGGCCTATATCATAGCGGCGAAGGGTGGCAACCGCGAAATCCGCGGTCCCATGCCCGTTCGCGGCCGCTCAGATCATGGCCATGCCGCCGTTCACGTGCAAGGTCGCGCCGGTGACGTAGCCGGCTTCAGGCGAGGCGAGGAAGACCGCGGCCGCCGCGATCTCCGCCGCGTCGCCCATCCGACCGGCCGGGATCGCGCCCAACAGCTTCTCCTTGGTAGGCTCGGGCAGCTTGTCGGTCATCGCCGTGGCGATGAAGCCCGGGGCCACGCAGTTGACCGTGACGCCGCGGCTCGCGACCTCGGCCGCCAGGCTCTTGGACATGCCGATCAGGCCGGCCTTGGAGGCGGCGTAGTTGCCCTGCCCCGGATTGCCGGTCACCCCGACCACCGAGGTGACCGAGATGATGCGCCCCCAGCGCGCCTTCATCATGCCGCGCAGCACGCCGCGCGACAGCCGGAAGGCGGCGGTCAGGTTGATGCGCAGGACCGTATCCCAGTCCTCGTCCGACATCCGCATGAACAGCTGGTCGCGGGTGACGCCGGCATTGTTGATCAGGATGTCGACCCCGCCCATCGCCTCGGCCGCCATCTTGGGCAGCGCCTCGACCGAGGCGGCGTCGCCCAGATCGCAGGGCGTCACATGCGCCCGCTCGCCCAGAGCGTCGGCCAGCGCCTCCAGCGGCTCCACCCGCGTGCCGGACAGCGCCACCGTCGCCCCCTGCCCATGCAGCGCCCGGGCGATCTCGCCCCCGATGCCGCCCGAAGCGCCGGTGATCAGCGCCCGCTTGCCGGTAAGATCGAACATCATGCGTCTCCCATCGCGGCCGCGACCGCCTTCGCGTCGTCGGGACCGTTCACCGCCTTGGCGGCCAACCCCTTGTCGATGCGCTTCGCCAGCCCGCACAGCACCTTGCCCGCGCCGATCTCGATCAGCTCGGTCACGCCCTGCGACGCCATCCACAGCACGCCCTCGCGCCAGCGCACCGCGCCGGTCACCTGGGCCACCAGCAGTTTTCGGATTTCATCGGGGTCGGTGACCCCCTCGCATTTGACGTTGGACACGACCGGCACGGCCGGCGCCTTGATGTCCACGCCCGCCAGCGCTTCGGCCATCGCGTCCGCCGCAGGCTGCATCAGCGCGCAATGGAACGGCGCGCTGACGGGAAGCAACATCGCCCGCTTGGCGCCCATGCGCCGGGCGATCTCGCCGGCCCGCTCGACCGCCGCCTTGTGACCCGAGATCACCACCTGAGTCGGCTCGTTGTCGTTGGCCGCCTCGCAGATCTCGCCCTGCGCGGCCTCCGCCGCCGCGGCCTGCGCATCCGCCAGCCCAAGCCCAAGCAGCGCCGCCATCGCGCCCACGCCGGGCGCGCAGGCCGCCTGCATCGCCTGCCCGCGCAGACGCAGAAGCTTCGCGGTCTCGCCGACCCCTATCGCGCCTGCGGCGCACAGCGCCGAATATTCGCCCAGCGAATGCCCCGCCACGAATGACGCGTCGGCGATGCTCACTCCCTCCGCCTCCAGCGCCCGGAACGCGGCGAGCGAAGTCGCCATCAGCGCCGGCTGCGCATTGGCGGTCAGGGTCAGCTGCTCGGCCGGACCTTCCCAGATCAGCGCGCTCAGCTTTTCGCCCAGCGCGTCGTCCACCTCCTCGAACACCGCTTTCGCGGCCGGATAGGCCTCGGCGAAGGCCTTGCCCATGCCCACGGCCTGGGCCCCTTGGCCCGGAAACAAGAATGCGCGCACGTAAGTTCCTCCCCGCGTCGGTCGGACTCGCTTTACCTTTCGCGTCCCCGCCCCGCAACCGCCGCCCTCCCGCCAGCGCCCGCCACGTCCCGCAGCTCTTGCTTTCCGCCTGCATTTGCGGCATAGGCTCGCAACCTTCCGAAAAAGAATGACCAGGGCGCCTCTCGTATGCGGGCTTCGGAAGGGTTCGCCTCCGCATGGTGAAGCGCACCGACATATGGCAGGTGAACCGATGGCTCTTTACGAGCACGTCTTCATCGCGCGTCAGGATCTTTCCAACGCGCAGGCCGAGGGGCTCATCGAGCATTTCGGCCAGATCCTCAAGGACAACGGCGGCGACGTCCAAGGCTCCGAGTACTGGGGCGTCCGCACCATGGCCTACAAGATCAACAAGAATCGCAAGGGGCATTACGCCTATCTCAAGACCGACAGCCCCTCGGCCGCGGTCATGGAGATGGAGCGTCTGATGCGCCTCCACGACGACGTGCTGCGCGTGATGACCGTCAAGGTCGAGACGCATGAGGAAGGCCCCTCGGCCGTTCTTCAGGCCAAGGCCTCGCGCGACGACCGCGGCGGCCGTGGCGGCCGCGACCGTGGCGACCGTCCCCGCTTCGGCGACCGCGATCGCGGCGACCGTGGCGATCGCGGCGGCGACCGTGGCGACCGGGGCGGCGACCGCCGTCCGCGCGACTGATAGGGAAAGGACCAGAACATGGCTCGCAAGCCCTTCTTCCGCCGTCGCAAGACCTGCCCGTTCTCCGGCGAGAACGCGCCGAAGATCGATTACAAGGACGTCAAGCTCCTGCAGCGCTACATCTCAGAGCGCGGCAAGATCGTCCCGTCCCGCATCACCGCCGTCTCGTCCAAGAAGCAGCGCGAGCTCGCGCGCGCCATCAAGCGCGCCCGGTTCCTCGCCCTTCTCCCCTACGCGATCAGCTGAGGAGCACTGACAAATGGAAGTGGTTCTTCTGGAGCGTGTCGAGAAGCTTGGTCAGATGGGCGACGTGGTCAACGTCAAGCCCGGCTTCGCCCGCAACTTCCTTCTGCCGCAGGGCAAGGCCCTGCGCGCCACGAAGGTCAACATCGCCCGTTTCGACGCCCAGCGCGCGACGCTCGAAGCCCGCAACCTCGAGCTTAAGGCGGAGGCGCAGGTCGTCGCCGACAAGCTTGATGGTCAGAGCTTCATCATCATCCGTTCCGCTTCGGATATGGGCGCGCTCTACGGCTCCGTGACCCCCCGCGACGTGGCCGAAGCCGCGGCCGAGGGCGGCTTCGCCGTCGACCGCCGTCAGGTGTCGCTGGAGAAGCCGGTGAAGGAACTGGGCATCCACGACATCCGCGTCGTGCTGCATCCCGAGGTGTCGGCGACCATCGCGGTCAACGTCGCCCGCTCCGTCGAGGAGGCCGAACTTCAGGCCACCGGCAAGTCGATCCAGGACGCCCGAGCCGAAGAGGACGCGGCGGCCGAGTTCGACATTCAGGAGCTGTTCGAAGAAGACGAGGAGGAGGGCGAAGGCCTTCTCTCCGATCCTCGCGGCGACGAGGAAGACGAAGACCGCCGCTGATCCCCTTAGGATCGACGGCCTTCAGCGAACGGTCGCGGCGCAAGCCGCGGCCGTTTCGCTTTTCCGGGCGGGTCTTTCGCGACGCCTCGCGCCCGCATCGCGTCCTGCGTTCCCGCCCGACCTCGCCGGCCAACGCCCTGCCCGTCGTCGCCCGGCCCGGGCCGCCCGCGACCGCGTGAGCGACCGCCGCCTCGGAATAAAAGACGCGGAGACGACGGTCTCACCCCCTTCGCTTAACCTTGTGCAAACCCTGGCCGGGCGAAATGCCCTGGCCCATCATGCCAGAGCCCGACGCACTCCTCTCCGCCGCCGCCCGCCGCGCCGCCGCCTCCCGCGCCGCGCTTGTCGCGGCCGCGCGCGCGCTCTACGCCGCCGGCGGATCGCCCAGCGTGACCGAGGCCGCTCGCGCCGCCGGCATCAGCCGCGCCACCGCCTACCGACAGTTCCCCTCGCCCGAGCTGCTGGCCGAAGCCGCGGTCGAGGACCCCGAAGCCGCGCCCATCCCCGACATCCTCGCCGGCCTGACCGCGCCGCGCGCGCGCGCGCTGGCGGTCTGCGACTGGCGTCTCAGCTTCGCGCAGACCCATGCCGCCGCCCTGCGCCGCCACCTCGCCCTGCGCCAGCAGGCCCGTCTTCGCCCGTCCGGCAACGGCCCTCCCGGCCTGCCCTCCCCCAGCCCGCGGGCCGAAGCCGCTTATCGCGCCGCCCTCGTCGCGGTCCGCGACCGGATGCCGGCCCAGGCGTTCGACGACCTGACCCGCGCCCTTGTCGCGCTCACCGGGCACGAGGCGCTCGCCGCGCTCACCGACCGCGGCGTCGTGCCCGACGCCGCCGTGCACATCGCCCGCGGCGTCGCCGTGACCCTGCTCGACGGCGCGCTTCCCGCCGGCCGTCTCAGCGCGAACGCAAAGGGGCCGCGCGCCATGCCCGGCGCGCGGCCCCCGAAGTCCTGATCGCCGAGAGGCGGGATCAGCAGCCCGGCTGCTTGACCATCCGCAGATACGGCAGCTTGCGCTCGAACGACCCGTGCTGGGCCTCCGCGTCCGCATCCGACACCGAGGGGACCACGATCACGTCGCCGCCCTGCTCCCAGTTCGCCGGGGTCGCCACCTTGTGGCCCATGGTCAACTGCAGCGAATCCAGCACCCGCAAGAGCTCGTTGAAGTTCCGACCCGTGGTCATCGGGTAGGCCATCTGCATCTTGATCTTCTTGTCCGGCCCGATCACGAACACCGTGCGCACCGTGGCGTTGTCCGCCGCCGTCCGCCCCTCGGCGCTGGTCCCCGCATCCGAGGGCAGCATCCCGAAGGCCTTGGCCACGGCCAGCGTCTCGTCGCCGATCATCGGATAGCTCACGTCATGTCCGGTGGCCGAGGCGATGTCCGCCTTCCACTTCACATGGCTCGAGACCGGATCGACGCTGATCCCGATGATCTTGCAGTTCCGCTTCTCGAACTCCGGCGCCAGCCCCGCCATCGTCCCCAGCTCGGTGGTGCAGACCGGGGTGAAGTCCTTGGGATGGCTGAACAGGATCGCCCAGCCGTCCCCGATCCAGTCGTGGAACCGGATCTTACCTTCGGTGGTGTCCGCTTCGAAATCCGGCGCCGTGTCATTGATCCGCAAGGTCATCGCCCGCTCCCTGGCTGCGCTTGTCTCGGCTGCGTGTTAACATGATGAGAGGCCCGCGCAAGCGCAACACCGCGCCCCGACTCGTCCCCGATCGTCGCCCGCCGGGGACAGCCGGAGTCCGGCGCAAGGCAGGCATGACCAGCACGGAGACCCATATGGATGACGGCCCGCCCCCCCCCGCCCTGCCGGCGGAGGCTTCGGCGAACGCTCTCGCCCCCATGTCGCCCGCAAGCTCCCCCTCGAACATCGAGGCGGAGCAGGCGCTGCTCGGCGCGATCCTGATCAACAACGAGGTCTACGACCGCGTCGCCGGCTTCCTGATGGCCGATCACTTCTACGACCCGGTCCACGCCCGGATCTACGCCACCGCCGCGCGCCGCATCCAGAAGAACTTCCAGGCCAACGCCGTCACCCTCAAGACCTTTCTCGAGGACGACGAAGGGCTCAAGGAGCTCGGCGGCGCCGCCTATCTCGCGCGTCTCGCCGGCGCCGCGATCTCGATCTATTCCGCCAAGGACTACGCCCAGGCCATCTACGACCTCGCCATCCGGCGCGAGCTGATGCGAATCGGGCTCGAAATCCGCGACCGCGCCCAGCAGGCCGACGCCGAGACCGAGCCGGGCGAGCAGATCGTGGAAGCCGAGCAGAGCCTCTATTCGCTGGCCGAGAAGGGCCGCTCCGACGGCGGCTTCCGCTCGTTCCTGTCCGCGGCGACCGAGGCGATCGAAGTCGCCAACGCCGCTTACCAGCGCGACGGCGGCCTCGCCGGCATCTCGTCGGGCCTCGTCGATCTCGACCGCCGCCTCGGCGGCCTGCATCCTTCGGACCTGCTGATCCTCGCCGGCCGCCCGTCCATGGGCAAAACCTCGCTCGCCACCAACATCGCCTTCAACATCGCCAAGGCCTACCGCGAAGGCGAAAAGCACGACGGCACCATCGGCGCCATCAACGGCGGCAAGGTCGGGTTCTTCAGCCTCGAGATGTCGGCCGAACAGCTCGCCACCCGCATCCTCTCCGAACAGTCCCGCGTGCCCTCCGAGCAGATCCGCCGCGGCGACATGGAGGAGGAGGAGTTCCGCCGCTTCGTCGAAGCCGCGCGCGAGCTCGAGAAGATGCCGTTCTACATCGACGACACGCCGGCCCTGCCGATCTCCACCCTCGCCGCCCGCGCCCGACGCCTGAAGCGCCAGCACGGGCTCGACGCGCTCTTCGTCGACTACCTTCAACTCTGCCGCGGCGCCGGCAAGACCGAGAACCGGGTGAACGAGATCGCGGAGATCTCCATGGGTCTCAAGGCCATCGCCAAGGAGCTTCAGATCCCGGTCATCGCCCTCTCCCAGCTGTCGCGTCAGGTGGAGAGCCGGGAGGACAAGCGGCCGCAGCTGTCGGACCTTCGGGAATCGGGCTCGATCGAACAGGATGCCGACGTGGTGATGTTCGTGTTCCGCGAGGAATATTACAAAGAGCGCGAGAAGCCGTCCGAAACCGACGTGGAGGCCACGATGAAGTGGCAGGAGACCATGGAAAACGTGCGCGGCAAGGCCGAGGTCATCATCGGCAAACAACGGCACGGGCCGATCGGCTCGGTCGAGCTCGCCTTCGAAGGCCGGTTCACCCGCTTCGGCGATCTCGCCCGCGACGTCTACAACCAGACCGGACGCGACGATGCTTTCTGAGCCGATGCGCACAGCCCCCGCCTCCCTCGCCGCCCAGCCCGTCGCCGCCGGCTCCAAGGCCCGGCTGACCATCCATCTCGACGCCATCGCCGCGAACTGGCGCGCGCTCGCCGCTCTCGCCCCCACGGCCGAGACCGCCGCGGTGGTCAAGGCCGACGCCTACGGCACAGGCCTGAGCGCCACCGCGGCCACGCTGCGCAAGGCCGGCGCCCGCACCTTCTTCGTGGCCCAGGCCGGCGAAGGCGCCGCCCTGCGCGACATCCTCGGCCCCGGCCCCGCGATCTACGTCTTCAACGGCTTCCTGCCCGAAGACGCGCCCGCCTTCCGCGGCGCCGATCTGCGCCCGGTGCTGTCCTCGCCCTTCCAGCTCGCCGCCTGGATTGCGGCGCGCGCCGACGTCGCCGCCGCCCCCGGCTCCGGTCCCGGCCTGCATATTGAAAGCGGCATCAACCGCCTCGGCTTCACCGCGGCCGAGCTCGACGCCCTGCGCGCCGATCCGCCGGAGGGGCTGGACCTGACCCTGGTCATGTCCCATCTCGCCAACGCCGACGAACCCGCGAACTCGATGAACGCCCGCCAGCGCGGCGCCTTCGCCGGCCGGTCCGAACTCGCCGCCCGCATCGCCCCCAACGCCCGCCGCTCGCTCGCCGCCACCGGCGGAACCCTGCTGGGCGAGGCCTTCCACTTCGATCTCGTGCGCCCGGGCGTCGGCCTCTATGGTGGGGAGCCCTTCATGGACGCGCGGCCCGTGGTCACGCTCGAAGCGCCCTTCCTGCAGGTGCGCGAGATCCCGGCGGGCGACAGCGTCGGCTACGGCGCGACCTGGACCGCGCGCCGTCCCAGCCGCATCGGCGTGCTGCCCATCGGCTACGCCGACGGATTGCATCGCCTCTCCAAAGGCTTCCACGTCTATGTGGATGGACGGGCCGCCCCGGTGGTGGGCCGCGTCTCCATGGACATGATCACCGTGGACCTCACCGATCTGCCCGAACCGGCGCCGGGCGCCTTCGCCGAGCTGCTCGGACCCCACCAGGGCGTCGACCGCCTCGCCGCCGCCAGCGGCACCACCGGTTACGAGGTTCTGACGGGCCTTGGCCCGCGCTACCTGCGTCAGTATAGCTGACGGCGTCCGCCCCCCCGGCCGCGGCCCTCAGCAGCGAAGCGAGCCAGATGTCTACGCCTTCCGTTCCGAGACGCATCTACCTGCATATCGGACATCACAAGACGGGGACGACCTGGATCCAGAACGTGCTGGACCATAACCGCGCGCGTCTGGCCGCGCACGGCGTGCTGTATCCCGATCTCGGCGCCTGCCACGGCTGGCCGCTGGTGCACATGTTCGGCGCCCCTGAACATATCGCCCGCCGCAGCCGCCCGTTCGGCCGAAACCTGGCCGAGAGCTTGGTCGCGGCCAAGGCCCGCAGCCGGGAGGTTCTGCGCGACGCGCTCCACCCGTCCGCCGCTCCGAAGGTGATCCTCTCGGGCGAGCAGCTCTACGACATGCTGCGGCCGGACGACCTGAAGCGCATGGCCGAGGCCTTCGACCTTGCCGGCGTCGAGACCCGCGTCATCGTGTATGTGCGCGAGCCGGTGGCCTACGCGGTCTCGATGACCCAGCAGCGCCTGAAGGCCGGCCGCACCCTGCGCGACTTGGCCCTCAGGCCGCCGCTCCCGGCCTATCGCCAGCGGATCGGCCGCTATCGTCGCGCGTTCGGGACGCGAAACGTCGAGATCCGGGTCTATGACCGCGCCCGGCTCCGCGACGGCGACGTGCTGGCCGACTTCCTGGAGGCGGTGGGCGAGCCGGGGCTGGAAGCCGCCCTGGACCGCCCCGCCCGGCTCAACGACAACACCGCCATGACGCGGCGAGCGGCGCAGCTTCACGATCTTCGCAACCGCATGATGGAGGCGTTTTCCATGGACTTCGCGCGCCGTAACCCGACCCGGATCCTGCGGCGGCTCGAAACCCTGCGCGGCCCCCGCTTCGATCTGCCCGACGCGGTCAAGTCCCGCGTTCGCCAGGCCACCCGCCAGGACGTCGCCTGGCTGGAGAAGCGCCTCGGCCACCCGCCGTTCCCCGGGCGCGCCGCCGCCCCTCACGCCCCCGAAGGAGCGCCCGCATGAACCGGACCGCCGACCGCGCCCCGGGCGTCCCCGCCCGCATCGCGTCGACCGTGGCGAGCTTTCTCGCCGCCATCGGCGCCACCGTCTTCGCCCTGCTGCGGGCCACCGGCGCGCTGACCCTCTTCGCGATCTCAGCCGCCAGCCACGTGTTCCGCCCGCCCTGGTATCCCGCCGAATTCGGCCGCCAGCTGCTGCGCATCGGTTATTTCTCGCTGCCCGTGGTCGGCATGACCGCGCTTTTCACCGGCGGCGCCCTGGCGCTGCAGATCTATTCTGGCGGCTCGCGCTTCAACGCCGAGTCGGTGGTCCCCTCCATCGTCGCCATCGGCATGGTGCGCGAGCTCGGCCCCGTGCTGGGCGGGCTGATGGTGGCGGGCCGCGTCTCCGCCTCCATCGCCGCGGAGCTGGGCACCATGCGGGTGACCGAGCAGATCGATGCGCTGACCACGCTCTCGACCAACCCGATGAAATACCTCGTCGCACCGCGCCTGCTGGCCGCGACGCTCGCCATGCCGCTGCTCGCCTTCATCAGCGACGTCATCGGCATCATGGGCGGGTTCCTGGTCGGCGTCGGCCGGCTGGACTTCTCGCCCTCGGCCTATATCCGCAATACCGAGCAGTATCTGACCACCGGCGACGTCACCTCCGGCCTCATCAAGGCCGCGGCCTTCGGCTTCATCATCGCGCTGATGGGCTGCTACCAGGGCTACAATTCCGGCCGCGGCGCGCAGGGCGTCGGCCAGGCGACCACCAATGCGGTGGTCTCCGCCTCCATCCTGATCCTCGCCGCCAACTACATCCTGACCGAGGCGCTGTTCCCCGCATGACCGAAGCGACCACGGACCACCCGCCCCGCATCGCGCTCAAGGGCGTTCACAAGGCCTTCGGGCCCAAGAAGGTGCTGCGCGGCGTCGACCTCTCGGTCGCGCGCGGCGAAAGCCTGGTGATCATCGGCGGCTCGGGCACCGGCAAGTCGGTGACCCTGAAATGCGTGCTCGGCATCATCGCCCCCGACGCCGGCGAAGTGATGATCGACGGCGAACGCGCCACAAGCCGCAACCGCGAGGCGCTGCTCGCCCGTTTCGGCATGCTGTTCCAGGGCGGCGCGCTGTTCGATTCGATGACGGTGTGGGAGAATGTGGCCTTTCGCATGCGCCACGGCTCGAACCGCAAATCCAAGGTCGAGGCCCGCGAGGCCGCCATCGAAAAGCTGCGCCGCGTGGGTCTGACGCCCGAGACCGCCGACCTCTTCCCCGCCGAGCTCTCGGGCGGCATGCAGAAGCGCGTCGGCCTCGCCCGCGCCATCGCCGCGGACCCCGAGATCATCTTCTTCGACGAGCCGACCACGGGCCTCGACCCGATCATGTCGGGCGTGATCAACGAACTGATCCGCGAGCTGGTCACCGATCTGGGCGCCACCGCGATGACCATCACCCATGACATGACCTCGGTGCGCGCCATCGCCGACCGGGTGGCCATGATCCACGACGGCAAGATCCGGTGGGAGGGGGCCGTCGACGACCTCGACGAGACCGAGGACCCCTATGTCTCCCAGTTCATCCATGGCCGCTCCGAAGGCCCGATCGCAGCGATCCGCTGAGCCCGCCCCGCGCCGGGACCCAGCCCCCATGACGCAGCGCCTCGTCGCCATCGCCAACCTGGCGCTTCTGATCCTCTACCCGTTGGCCTGGATCGCGCCCGTCGCCCGCACCGGCTTCCTGCCCTTCCTGGGCGGGGAGGACGTGTCGATCCTCTCCGGCCTCGGGTCACTGTGGGAGGCCGACCCCGCGCTGGCCATCCTCGTCGGCCTTCTCGCCCTCGCGCTTCCCTACGCGAAAACCCTGGCGCTCGCCGCCGTGCATGTCGGCCGGCTCCCGCCCCGCGTCCTGCCGGCGCTGGAACTGCTCGGAAAGCTCTCCATGGCCGACGTGTTCCTGCTCGCCATGACCGTCGTCATCGTCAAGGGCGTCGGCGTCGGCCGGGTCGAGACCGCCTGGGGCCTCTGGCTTTTCGCCTTCTGCGTGCTGCTCTCGCTCGCCCTTTCGCTGATCACCTCCCGCCGTCACCGGAGCGTCCCATGATCCAGATCATCACCCTGCTCGCCGGCATCATCCTCGCCGGCGTGCTGTTCGCGAGCCTGATCTGGAGCCTCGCCCAGATTTTCCGAACCTCCGGCCGGCAACGCATCGCCCACGGGCTGGCCATCGTTTCGGCCATCGCCGCCATGGCCGCGCTCAGCTGGCCCGCCCCCGTGGCGGCGCTGCCCCCCGCGCTGCTGCTCGCCGCCGCCGGCATCTATCTCGCGGTGGCGGAGCGCGGCTGGAACCGTCTCCTCCCCCTCGCGCAGGCCGGGTTCGGCATCGCCATCGCCTCCGGCTTGCCCTTCGGGGGCTGAACGTCCACAACCGCGCCATGGCCCGCATCGCCCCCCAGTTCACCTGCGCCGAATGCGGCGCCGTCCATGGCAAATGGGCGGGGCGCTGCGACGCGTGCGGGGCGTGGAACTCGATCACCGAGGACGCGGGCCTCGGCCCCGCCCTCCCCGCGCCCACCGGCCCAGGCAAGAACCGCAGCATCCGCCGCGTGCCGCTGGTCCCGCTGTCCGGCTCCGAGGCCGCGCCCACCCGCATGTCGGCCGGCGTGGGGGAGCTCGACCGCGTGCTCGGCGGCGGTCTCGCCACCGCCTCGGCCGTGCTGGTCGGCGGCGATCCCGGCATCGGCAAATCCACCCTCCTCCTCCAGGCCACCGCCGCCTTCGCCCGACAGGGCGCGAAGGCGATCTATGTGTCCGGCGAGGAAGCCACCGGCCAGATCCGCATGCGCGCCGCGCGCCTCGGCCTGCAGGACAGCCCCGTCCAGCTCGCCGCCGAAACCGGCCTGCGCGAAATCCTGGCCACGCTGGAGGAGGAACGCCCCGACGTGGTCGTGGTCGATTCGATCCAGACCATGTGGCTCGACTCGGTCGACAGCGCCCCCGGCTCCGTCTCCCAGGTCCGCGCCGCGGCCCATGCGCTCACCGCCTTCGCCAAGACCCGCGGCGCCGCCGTGATTCTGGTCGGCCACGTCACCAAGGACGGCCAGCTCGCCGGCCCGAGGGTGATCGAGCACATGGTCGACACCGTGCTCTATTTCGAAGGCGAGCGCGGCCACCCGTTCCGCATCCTGCGCGCCGTGAAGAACCGCTTCGGCCCCTCCGACGAGATCGGGGTGTTCGAGATGACCGCCCGCGGCCTCGCCCAGGTCTCCAACCCCTCCGCCCTGTTCCTGTCGGAGCGCGGCCGCGCCTCGCCGGGCACCGTGGTCTTCGCCGGGGTCGAGGGCACGCGCCCGCTGCTGGTCGAAATCCAGGCCCTCGTCGGCGCCAACGCCCCCGGATCGCCCCGCCGCGCGGTGGTCGGCTGGGACAGCGGCCGGCTCGCGATGATCCTCGCGGTGCTGGAGGCGCGCTGCGGGGTGGCGCTCGGCGGCCGGGACGTCTATCTGAACGTCGCCGGAGGCCTTCGCGTGTCGGAGCCCGCGGCGGACCTGGCCGTGGCCGCGGCGCTGCTCTCGGCCGCCCAGGACCGCGCGCTGGAACCCGACACCGTGGTGTTCGGCGAGATCAGCCTGTCAGGCGCGGTGCGTCCGGCGCCCCAGACCGACGTCCGGCTGCGGGAGGCGGCGAAGCTCGGCTTCAACGTCGCGCTCGCCCCTTCGCAGGTGAAGCCGGGGGCGGATTCTGGCATGACGGTGCACCGAATCGAGGATCTGCGCGGGTTGGTGGCCCGCATCCTCGACGCAGAGGCCTGAGCGCCCGCGCGAATTCGGATGGGGGAATCGGGTGGGGACCGCACGATGCGCGCCCCCGCTCAGGTGGGACGAGCCGACCCGGCGATGGGTCTCCGGCGCGCTTGGCGAGGGACGAGAACGCATGAGCTTCACGATCGCGGACGGGGTCATCCTCGCCGTGCTGCTGATTTCCGGCCTGCTGGCCTGGTCGCGCGGCTTCACGCGCGAGGCGCTGTCGATCCTCGGCTGGATCCTCGCCGCCATCGCGGCGCTGCACGTCTCGCTCCTCATCGAGCCGCTGCTGCAGGAGATCCCGGGCATCGGCCCGATGCTCGCCTCGTCCTGCACGCTCTCCAAGATCGCGGCTTTCGCGGTCGCCTTCGCCGTGGCGCTGATTCTGCTGTCGATTTTCACGCCGCTCTTCTCTTCGGCGGTGCAGGACAGCGTGCTCGGCCCCATCGACAAGGGCCTCGGCTTCGTCTTCGGGGTGGCGCGCGGGCTGGTGCTCGCCGCCGTGGTCTACCTGATCTACGATCAGGTGGTCCCCCCGTCGGAGCGGATGGCGATGATCGACGATTCGCGTCTGATCGGCATGATCTCCGACACCGCAGAAATGCTGAGCGCCGAGCTGCCCACCACCCTGCCCGGCTGGCTGTTCGAACCGGTCAACGGACTGATGGCCGAATGCGGCGGCGTTCCCGCGCTTTCCGGCGACGCTACATGACGACGCGATGACAATCCGGGCGAAGACACCTATGTTCCCGCTCGCCGACGATTCCGCACCTGGGAGCCTCCAGCCGATGCAAGAGCCCCGCCGCCTTCCGCTCTCCGACCCGTTCGAGACCGCCGATGGCGACAAGCTGCGCGAGGAATGCGGCCTGTTCGGCATTTACGGCCTCGGCGACGCCGCGAACTTCGTCGCCCTCGGCCTCCACGCGCTCCAGCATCGCGGCCAGGAGGCCGGCGGCATCGTCACTCATGACGACGCGCGCAATTTCTGCGTGGTGAAGAAGCTCGGCTATGTCCGCGACAACTTCACCTCGGCCGAGACCATGGAGCAGCTGCCCGGCCGCTCCGGCATCGGCCATGTGCGCTACTCGACCACCGGCTCCAAGGGCCAGACCACGATGCGCGACGTGCAGCCCTTCCACGGCGATCTCGCCGTCGGCGGCGTCGCCATCGCGCATAACGGCAACCTGACCAACGCCCTCCAGATCAAGCGCGAGCTGATCGAGCGTGGATCGCTCTTCCACACCACCTCGGACACCGAGGCGGTGCTGCACTTGATGGCGCGCTCCTTCCACCGCACCATCCCCGAACGCCTCAAGGACGCCCTGCGGCGCGTGGAGGGGGCGTTCTCCGTCCTCGCCCTCACCTCCGACGCGCTGATCGGCGTCCGCGACCCGCTGGGCGTGCGCCCGCTGGTGCTGGGCCGGATCGGAGAGGCCTGGATCCTGGCGTCGGAGACCTGCGCGCTCGATATCGTCGGGGCCGAGTTCATCCGCGACGTGCTCCCCGGCGAGATGGTGACCATCGACGACACCGGTCTGCGCTCCACCATGCCGTTCGAGCCGCAGCGCCCGCGCTTCTGCATCTTCGAGCATGTGTATTTCTCGCGCCCCGACAGCGTCATCGGCGGCGCCTCGGTCTACGAAAGCCGCCGCCGCATCGGCGTCGAGCTGGCCCGCGAGGCGCCGGTCGACGCCGACCTGGTCTGCGCGGTCCCCGATTCAGGGACCCCCGCCGCCATCGGCTATTCCCAGGAATCGGGCATCCCCTTCGCGATGGGGATCATCCGCAACCAGTATGTCGGCCGCACCTTCATCGAACCGACCGAGCAGATCCGCAACATGGGCGTGCGCCTCAAGCTCAACGTCAACCGCGCCATCATCCGCGGCAAGCGGGTGATCCTGGTCGACGACTCGGTGGTGCGCGGCACCACCTCGATGAAGATCAAGGACATGATCATGGACGCCGGCGCGAAGGAGGTGCACTTCCGCATCGCCTCCCCGCCCACCGCCTGGCCCTGCTTCTACGGCGTCGACACGCCCGACAAGGAGAAACTTCTCGCCTCGAGCATGACCGAGGAAGAGATGCGCGACCATATCGGCGTGGATTCGCTCCGTTTCGTCTCGCTCGACGGCCTCTACCGCGCCGTGGGCGAGGAGGCGGGTCGCGACGACGAACGCCCGCAATACTGCGACGCCTGCTTTTCGGGCGAATATCCCGTCCAGCCCTCCGACATGATCGAGATGGGCCGGATCACGCTCAAGGCCGCCGAGTAAGACCCTTATGACATTGGAACTTTCCGGAAAGGCGGCGCTGGTCACCGGCGCCTCCCGCGGCCTCGGCCACGCCATCGCCCTCGCTCTGGGCGCGCGCGGGGCCGAGGTCATCGCCGTGGCCCGCACCGTCGGCGGGCTGGAGGAGCTGGACGACGCCATCCGCGCCGCCGGCGGCCCCGCGGCCACGCTCGTGCCGCTCGACATCACCGACGATGCGGGGCTGGAACGGCTGGGCGCCGCGATCCATTCCCGCTGGGGCCGGCTCGACCTCTGGGTGCATTGCGCCGTTCACGCGCCGCCCCTCTCGCCGGCCGAGCACGCGGACGTCAAGGACTGGGACAAGGCCTTCGCGGTCAACGCCCGCGCCACCGGCCGGCTGGTGCGCGTGGTCGACCCGCTGCTGCGCATGGCCCCCGCCGGTCGGGCGATCTTCTTCGACGACGCCGCGAATGCCGGCCCCTTCCATGGGACCTACGCCGCCTCCAAGTCCGCCGGGCGCGCGCTGACCGCCGCCTGGGCGGCGGAGATCGCCAAGTTCCCCCACCAGGTCAAGCACCTGACCCCCCCGGCGATGCCCACCGCGCTTCGCGCCCGCTTCCGTCCCGGCGAGGACCGCGAGGCGCTGACCACCCCCGCCGCCGCCGCCGAGGCGCTGCTGCCCGAGCTGCTGGGCTGATGCCCCTGCCGCGCGTGGCATCCCTGTCCTGCGCCGCCGCTCATGGATTCTCCAAAACTCCCGCCGTCGCGATCACCCTGATCGCCGGCGAGGGCGTGGCGGGCGACGCCCATCGCGGCGTCACCGTAAAACACCGCTCCCGCGTGCGCATCGACCCCACGCAGCCCAACCTGCGCCAGGTCCACCTGATCCCGTTCGAAATTCTGGAAATGCTGGCCGAGGCGGGTTTCCCCCTCGCCCCTGGCGATCTCGGTGAGAACATCCTGACCGAAGGCCTCGACCTTCACGCCCTCCCACGCGGCGCGCGTCTCGGCTTCCCGTCCGGCGCCGAGATCGAACTCACCGGCCTCCGAAACCCCTGCGCCCAGATCGAGGCCTTCCGCCCCGGCCTGCTCGCGAAGGTCCTGCTGCGCCGCGACGGCGCCCTGATCCGGCGCGCCGGCGTGATGGCGGTGGTGCTGACCGGCGGAGAGATCCGGACCGGCGCGCCGATCGCGCTCGTCCTCCCCCCTCCGCCTCACCAGGCGCTGGAGCGGGTCTGACCCCGCCCCCGATCAATCCTCGAAATCCTCTTCGTCGCCCTCGCCCGCCACCGCCACCCGCGCCCCCCCGCGCGTCACCGTGGCGACGCCGAGGCTCTTGAGCTTGCGATGCAGGGCCGAACGCTCCATCCCCACGAAGGCCGCGGTCTTCGAAATATTGCCGCCGAAGCGGTTGATCTGCGCGATCAGGTAGTCCCGCTCGAACAATTCCCGCGCCTCGCGCAGCGGCAGCGTCGCCATCGCCGGCGACAGGATCGTGCCGCCCTCGGCCGGCTCGCCGCTCTGCAACGGCAGCTCTTCGGGCCGGATGTCGCCGGCGCCCTGGCCCAGAATCAGCACCTGCTCCATCACATTGCGCAGCTGGCGCACGTTGCCCGGCCAGTTCTGGGTCTGCAGCAGCGCCGCCGCATCGGTCGAGAGCTTGCGCAGGGCGAGCCCCTCCGTCTCCGACAACCGCGCCAGGAAATGCGCGGCGAGCATCGGGATATCCTCGCGCCGCGCCGACAGCGCCGGCGTCTCCAGCGGCACCACCGACAGCCGATGGTAAAGATCCTCGCGGAACTTCCCGGCCGCGATCAGCGCCTCCAGATCGCGCGTGGTGGCCGAGATCACCCGCGTGTCCACCTGCACCACATCCGCGCCGCCCGCGCGCGCGAAACGCTGGTCGACCAGCACCCGCAGGATCTTGGCCTGGGTCCCCGGCGGCATCTCCGCCACCTCGTCGAGGAACAGCGTCCCGCCATGGGCTTTCTCGAACAGGCCCGGGATCACCCCGCCATCTTCGCGCTCGCGCCCGAACAGGGTCTCCTCCATCTTGCCCGGCTCGATGGTGGCCGAGTTCAGCACGACGAAGGCCTTGCCCGAGCGCTCCGACCGCGCATGGATATACCGCGCCGCCACTTCCTTGCCCGACCCCGAGGGCCCCGACAGCAGCACCCGGCTCGCGGTCCGCGCCACACGGTCGAGCTTCTGGCGCAGCGCCGTCACCGCGTGGCTGGCGCCCAGGATCTCGGCCTGCTGCTGGTCCGACATCTTCAGCGCGGCGTTCTCGCGCCGCAGGCGGCTCGCCTCCAGCGCCCGGGTCGCCACAAGCATCAACTGGTCCGTGGTGAAGGGCTTCTCGATGAAATCGTAGGCCCCCTGCTTCACCGCGGCGACCGCCACCTCGATATTGCCGTGGCCCGAGATGATCACCACAGGAATGTCCGGCTGGTTGCGCCGCACGGTCTTCAGGATCTCGATCCCGTCCATGCGGCTGCCCTGCAGCCAGATGTCGAGGATGATCAGGTCGGGCCGCGCCGTCTCCACCGCGCGCAACGCCCCGTCGGCATCGGCGGCCTTGCGGGTCGCGTGGCCCTCGTCCTCCAGGATGTCGGCGACCAGTTCGCGGATGTCCGCTTCGTCGTCGACGACCAGAATATCAGCCATGTTGCCCTGCTCCTGCCTCTCCGGGGCCGGCGAGGTCTGAACGCCCCGTCCCATGCCCCGTCATGCGCTCCGCGGCGTCGCCGCGTCCGGCGGCGCCGCCTGTCATTTCGCCCGCGTCCCGACCTGCACTCCCCGGTCCCGCCGTCACCGGCAGCCGGATCACCGCCATCGCGCCGCGCGGGCTGTCGTCGGGCGACCCGTCCCAGCCCTCCGGCGCATCGTCGAGCGCGAATCCCCCGCCATGCTCTTCCACGATCTTCTTGACGATCGCGAGGCCGAGCCCGGTGCCCTTGTCGCGGGTCGTCACGTAAGGCTCCAGCAGGCGGGCGCGGCCGGTCTCCGGCAGCCCCACGCCGTTGTCCATGATCCGGATGACTTCCGCGTCGGCCAGATGGGTCAGCTCGACGCGCACCTTGCCCGCCAGTTCCGGGCGCGCGGCAAGCCGCGCCTCCACGGCCTCGCCGGCGTTCTTGAGCAGGTTGGTCACCGCCTGCGCGAGCATACCGCGGTCGCAGCGCAGGGCGCGCGGCTCGCCCTCCTCCTCCAGCTCGAAGCCCACCGGGCCGCCGGCCTCCGACTGCAGCAGCACCGCCTCGCGCAGGATGTCGCCCAAGCGGTTGCGCTCCAGCACCGGCGCCGGCATCCGGGCGAAGCGCGAGAATTCGTCGACCATCCGCCGGATGTCGCCCGCCTGGCGCACGATCATGTCGGAATAGCCGTCGAACCGCTCCCGTTCCCGCCCTTCCAGCTTGGCCGAGAACTTCGCCTTCAGCCGTTCCGCCGACAGCTGGATCGGGGTCAGCGGATTCTTGATCTCATGGGCGATGCGCCGGGCGATGTCGCCCCAGGCCGCCATGCGCTGCGCCGCGACCAGCTCGGTGAGATCGTCGAAGGTCAGCACGAAGGCCTCGGCGTCGCCATCGGGCGCGGTGCGCGCCACGCGGGCGAGGAAGTCCCGGTCCGCGCCTTGGATGCTGGCATGGACCCGGTCGGTGGCATGGCCCGCTCGCCGGTCCCGCGCCTGGTCGAGCAGCGGCTGGAACATCGGCGCGAGCTCTCCCAGCGGCCGCCCCGCCGCCTCCACCGGGGTCACGCCCAGCATTCTTGCGCCGGCCTCGTTCAGCAGCTCGATCCGCCCGAGCGCATCGAGCCGCGCCACCCCCGCGGTGACGCCTGACAGCACCGTGGCCATGAAGCGGCGCCGCCGTTCCGTCTCATGGTTGACCGCAACGAGGGCGTCGCGCTGACCCTTCACCTGCTCGGTCATCCGGTTGAAGATCCGGGACAGGACCGCGATCTCGTCGTCGCCGCGCTCCTCGCGCACACGCACATCCAGGTCGCCCGCGCCAACCCGCTCCGCGGCCCCGGCCAGCCGCCCGATGGGCCGCGCCAGCCGTTCGGCGAAATAGAGCCCCGCCCAGATCGCGGCCAGCGTCACCACCAGCGCGAAGCCCACGTAAAGAAAGGCGAATTCCAGCAGGATGGTGGAGCGGTCCTTCTCCAGCCGCTCATAGAGCTGGACCGTGTCCTGGGTCTCGTCCAGCAGGCGCAGCACCTCGCCGTCGACGTTTCGGCTGACCAGCAGGTAATAGTCGAAGAACGAGCGCAGATAGACCAGCGCCCGGATCTCGTTGGCGTCGCTGTCCGACACGATCACCACTTCGCCCGCCCGCGCCCGGCTCAGCGCCTCCGGCCCCGGCGGGGTGAACGAGAACAGGTATGAGAATTCGCCCCGCGCCCTGAGTTCCATGCCGCCATCGAAGACGAAGGCCTCGGGGAACTCGCGCAGCCGCGCCTGGGCGCGCAGCAGCTCGCCCAGCTGACCGTCGTTGATCCCCTGATCCCCGGCGCGGTTGAGGTCGTTGGCCATGGCCAGGATCTCGGCCCGGATGCGGCGGCGGTGCTCCTGCTCGTAGCTCTGCGCCGTCACCAGCGAGTTGCGGACCACCGAGCCGATCTGGTCCGAGAACCAGCCCTCGATCCCGAAGCTGACCGTCAGCGTGGCGAAGACCGCGACCAGGATGGTCGGGGCCAGCGCCATCACCGCGAAGACGCCGGTCAACCGCAGATGCAGCCGCGATCCCGCCGACCGCGCCCGGCGCGCCGAGATCAGCGCCGTGACCCGCCAGATCACCAGTCCCGAGATGACGAGGATGTAGACCACGTCGAGCAGGAAGACGCTGCGCAACGTCTCCTGCCGCACCGGCCCCTCGACGCCCCCCGACAGCGCCCATCCGGTCAGCGCCGCCAGCACCGGCCCGATCAGCACCACCAGCACGGTGACCCGCAGACGGGTGGCGCGCGACCAGCCGCCCTTCATCACCGCCCCCGGAAGGGCGGCGACGTTGTCGACCATCGATCTTGCGGCGCGGACGCTGCGCGGGGCCAAAGGGGCCTCTCGGGCTAGGTTGCTGGGCCCGGCGGAGGCCGGGTCGGCTCGTGGCGACGCCGTCGGCGCAGGCGGATCGCACGCTCGACCATCGCCACTGTTGCGAGATTACATCAACGTCTTGCCGCGCGTGACCGGAATGTCAAGCTCCCGGATCTTCTTGCGCAGCGTATTCCGATTGATGCCGAGCAGATCCGCGGCGCGAAGCTGGTTGCCGCGCGTGGCCGACAGGGTCAGCGCGATCAACGGCAGCTCCACTTCGCGCAGGATCCGGTCATAAAGGCCCGGCGGCGGCAGCGCGTCGCCATGCAGCTGGAAATAGGCCCGCAGATGCGCCTCGACCGAGGCTCCCAGCGACGCCCCCCGTTCCACATCCGGCGCCGCCGCCGACGGGCGCGCCGCCAGCTCCTTCTCCACATCCGCAAGGCTGATCACGTCGTCGGCGCAGAGCGCCGCCAACCGCTTCATCAGGTTTTCCAGTTCGCGCACGTTGCCCGGCCAGGGCTGGCCCTTCAGCGCCTCCAGCGCCTCCGAGCTCACCGCCTTGCGCGGCAGCCCCTCGGATTCGGCTTTTCTGAGGAACGCCCGCGCCAGATCCGGAATATCCTCGGCCCGGTCGCGCAGCGGCGGCAGGCGCACCGGCACCACGTTGAGCCTGTAGAACAGGTCCTCGCGGAACGCGCCCTCGTTGATCAGCCCGCGCAGGTCCTGATGGGTGGCGGCGATCACCCGAACGTCCGCCTTGATCGGGGTGCGGCCGCCGATGCGGGTGAATTCGCCATCCTGGAGCACGCGCAGCAGCCGGGTCTGGGCGTCGAGCGGCATGTCGCCGATCTCGTCGAGGAAAAGCGTTCCCCCCGCCGCCGCCTCGAACTTGCCGGCCATGCGCTCGGTCGCGCCGGTGAAGGCGCCGCGTTCATGGCCGAAAAGTTCGGCCTCGATCAGGTCGCGCGGGATCGCGGCCATGTTCACCGCCACGAAAGGCCCAGCCTTGCGCCAACCGAAACTGTGCAGCGCGCGCGCGACCAATTCCTTGCCCGTGCCGCTCTCGCCGTTGATCATCACCGTCAGGTCGGTGTTCATCAGGCGGGCCATGATCCGGTAGACCTCCTGCATGGCGGCGGAGCGGCCGATGATCGGCAGCCCCTCGTCGCGGCCATGGTCGGGGGAGGCCATCTCCGGCGTGCGCGCGCCTTCCAGCGCGCGCTCGACATGCTCGATCACCTGGCGCAGGTCGAAGGGCTTGGGCAGGTATTCGTAGGCCCCGACCTCGGCCGCGCGGATCGCGGTCAGCATGTTGTTCTGCGCCGACATCACGATCACCGGCAGATCGGGTCGCTTCTTGCGGATCGCGGGCAGCAGGTCCAGCGCGTCGCCGTCGGGCATCATCACGTCGGTGACGATGCAATCGCCCTCGCCGTCCTCCACCCAACGCCACAGGGTCGAGGCGGATCCGGTCGAGCGCACGCGGCACCCGGCCCGGCTCAGCGCCTGGCTCAGCACGGTGCGGATGGCGCGGTCATCGTCCGCGACCAGCACCGTCCCGTTCAAACGACCCCCGGTCATGCCTTCTTCTCCTTCTTCGCGCGCGCCCGTGCGCTGCGCGCTTTCCCCTCGGCCGGATCGGTCCAGACCGGCAGCAGCACCCGGAAGGTGGTCCAGCCCGGATCGCTCTCGCATTCGACCACGCCCCCGTGGTCGGCAACGATCTTCGACACCAGCGACAGCCCCAGCCCGGATCCGGTGGCCTTGGAGGTCACGAACGGCTCGAAGATGTCGCGTTTCAGCGCCTCCGGCACGCCGGAGCCGTTGTCGGTGATGGTCACCTGCAGCGGCAGGCTCTCATGCCCGCCGCCGGGCGAGGCCATGCGGATCCCCGGCCGATACGACGTGCGGATGGTGATCATGCCGCCCACCTGCGGCGTCGCCTCGGCGGCGTTCTTCAGAAGGTTGAGGAACACCTGCATCAGCTGCCCGGAATCGCCCGGCGTCGACGGCAGCGACGGGTCGTATTCCTCCGCGAAGCGCACATGCTTGGCGAAACCCGCCGCGGCCGACAGCTTGGCGCGGTCGAGCACGTCGTGGATGTTCACCGGCACGCGCTGGGCGAGGCGGTTGTCCCCGAAGAGCTCCACCTTGTCGAGCAGCTTGGCGATGCGGTCCGCCTCCTCGCGGATCAGGTCGGTCAGCTCGGTCTCCTCGTCGCCGAGCTGCATGGCCAGCAGCTGCGCCGCGCCCGAGATCCCGGCAAGCGGGTTCTTGATCTCATGCGCCAGCATCGCAGCCATCCCCGAGACCGAGCGCGCGGCGGCGCGGTGGGTCAGGGACCGGTCCATCTTCTCGGCGATCGACTGCGGCTGGATCAGCAGCAGCATCTCGCCGCCCGCCTCAGCGATCTTGGCGATATGGATGTCGGCGATCCGCGGCGGACGATCGGCGAAGCTCAGCTCCATGTCATGCTCCCCGACCGAGAGCGTGCCCCGACGCACCTGCCCGACCAGATCGGCGATGCGGGAGCTCGGCCCGAACATGGTTTCGAGCGAACGGCCTTCCAGCACCTTGGAGGACAGGTCGAAGAACACCTCGGCGGCGCTGTTCACGTCGAGGATCCGGTCCTCGGCGTCGAACAGCACGGCCGCGAAGGGCACGGCGTTCCAGATGGCGGACCAGCGGGCCTCTTGGGTCATGCGGCGTCCTCGATGGGGTGGGTTCGGCGCGCGAGGCGCGCGTCCGGCGCAGGGGCGGCCAGCAGCGCCGGCAGCTCCGAACGCAGGGCGGCGAGGACCCGGTCCGGGCTTTCCTCGCGCATCATGCGGGCGATCAGCGGCTTCGCGCCGGGCGCGTGGTCAAGCCGCCAACCGAGATGTTTGCGCGCGCAGCGCCGGCCGACGTCGACGCCGTAGAAGGACAGCATGTCCTCGTAATGCGCGCAGATCAGCTCGACCTGCGCCGCGGCGTCGGGCTCGTCCGGCAGGCGCCGTCCGGCGAGCCCGGCCGCGATCCGCGCCACCAGCCAGGGTTTCCCGCGGGCGGCCCGGCCGACCATCACGCCTGCGGCGCCGGACCGCGCCAGCGCCTCGCGCGCATCCGCCGCGCTGGCGATGTCGCCATTGGCGATGACCGGGATCGAGACGGCGCGCACCGTGGCCCCGATCGCGCCCCAATCGGCGCGGCCCTCGTAGAACTGGCAGCGGTCGCGGCCATGCACCGCGATCATCGCGATCCCCGCGGCCTCGGCCCGCCGGGCGATGTCGGGGGCGTTGCGCGTCGTCGCGTCCCAACCCAGCCGCATCTTCAGGGTGACCGGGACCGACACCGCCTCCGCCGCCGCCTCGATCAGCCGCAGCGCCAGGTCCGGAACCCGCATCAGGGCCGAGCCCGACAGCCCCCCGGTGACCTTCTTCGCCGGGCACCCCATGTTGATGTCGATCACCGGCGCGCCCAGCCCTTCGGCGAGCTTCGCGGCTTCCGCCATCCAATGAGGCTCTCGCCCCGCGATCTGCACCGAGGTCAGGCCCATCCCGCCCTCGATCTCCGCCTTGGCGCGCGCGCGCGCGTCGCCGGTCGCGATCTCTCGCGAGGCGATCATCTCCGACACCATCATGCCCGCGCCGTATCGCGCGACCTGCCGCCGAAAGGGCAGGTCGGTGATACCTGCCATCGGCGCGAGCAGAACGGGGTCTCGGAGCGAAAGATTGCCTATGTCGACGGACATCTGCTCATTCCTTAGTCACTGCGTAACGCATAGCCTTGGGTCTTGAGCGTGGCAAGACCGCGCTGTAGCGTCCGCCCCGCGACACCTCGCACCCGTCTTTCCGCCAGCCCCGTCCTTCGCCTCAAGCGCGAGCCGGCCGGTCCGGCCTCCCCATCGGAGCGTTCCCGACGCGATGCAGCCCGCCGCGCCTGTTCCCAACCCTTCGCCGCGCACGGACCGCCCGACGGTGCACGCGCTGGTCGTCGCCGCCGGTCGCGGAACCCGCGCCGGTCCCGGCGGGCCGAAGCAGTACCGGACGCTCGGCGGGGTCCCGGTGCTGCGCCGGACGCTGGCGGCGCTGGCCGCCGCGGGGGTCGACCGGATCTCGGTGGTGATCCACGCCGACGACGCCCTCGCCTACGCCGCCGCGGTCGAGGGCCTCGTCGCCCCGCTCTCCCCGCCCGTCGCCGGCGGCGCCACCCGACAGCAGAGCGTGCACCTGGGGCTGGAGGCGCTCGCCTGCGCCCCTGACGACCTGGTGCTGATCCACGACGCCGCCCGCCCCTTCGTCACCCCCCGCCTTGTGGCGGGCGTGGTCGAGGCGCTGAGCACCCACCCCGCCGCCTTCCCCGGCGTGGCGCTGGTGGACACCCTGCGCCGAAATGAGGCCGGGCTCGCCGGCGATCTCCTGCCCCGCGACGGCCTCGTCCGCGCCCAGACCCCGCAGGGGTTCCGCTTCGCCCCGATCCTCGCCGCCCATCGCGCCGCGGCCGAGACCGGCTTGGAAGCCACCGACGATGCCGAACTCGCCCGTGCCGCCGGGCTCGCCGTCGCCCTCACCCCGGGCGATCCCGCCAACCTGAAACTCACCACGCCGGAGGACTTCATGCGCGCCGAGGCAGCTCTTCGCCCGCCCCCGCCCGAATACCGCGCCGGGACCGGCTTCGACGTCCACGCCTTCGGGCCGGGCGACCATGTCACGCTCTGCGGCGTGGCGATCCCGTTCGACCGGGGCCTCATGGGTCATTCCGACGCCGATGTCGGCATGCACGCCCTGACCGACGCCATCTTCGGCGCGTTGGCCGAAGGCGACATCGGCCAGTGGTTCCCCCCCTCCGACCTGCAATGGAAGGGCGCGAATTCCGCCATCTTCCTGGAAAAAGCCGTGGAACGGGTGGCCGCGCGCGGTGGGCGCATCGTCAATGCGGACGTCACCCTCATCTGCGAGACGCCCAAAATCGGCCCGCATTCGGCGCTAATGAAAGATCGTCTTGCAACGATATTGCGGATCGACGCCGACCGGGTCTCGGTGAAAGCCACGACGACCGAGCGGCTCGGCTTTCCCGGTCGCGGCGAGGGCATCGCCGCCCAGGCCTGCGTCAGTCTTGCGCTGCCTGCCGAACGCCTCGAACCCGTGCCCGACCCGGTCGCGACCGGCGAGGGCGCCAGCTGAGATGAGCATGATCACATCCCGCTTCGCGACCCTGTTCGGCCTGGGCGAGCGCGCGCCCTTCGCGCCCGGCACCTTCGGATCCCTGGCCGCCCTGCCCCTCGGCTGGGCGCTGCACTGGGCGGGGGGCTTCCCGCTCTTCGCCTTCGGACTGATCACCGTGACCATGCTGGCCTTCACCTCCATCGACCGCTATCTCGCGGATCATGGCGAGGAGGATCCCGGCGAAGTCATCGCCGACGAGCTCGCCGGCCAGCTCCTCGCCCTCGCGCCTCTGTCGCTGGGCCTCTGGCTCGCCAACGCCGCGCCGCATGTGTTTCCCTGGCCGGGCTGGGTCGGCGCCTTCCTTCTGTTCCGCGCCTTCGACATACTGAAGCCCCCGCCGGTTTCCACGGCCGAGCGTCTTCCCGGCGCGCTCGGCGTCATGGCCGACGATCTGGTGGCGGGGCTGATCTCGGCGATTCTGGTCACGGCCGCGGCCGCGATCGCGCATGGATGGCTCTGAGCTTATGCAAGCCGACACTTCCGCCGCCGACCTTTACGCCGACGACCTGCTGCCGCCCGAGATCCTGACGCTGGCAGCCCAGGTGCTCGACGCCGCCAGGGCCGCCGGCGTCAAGATCGTCACCGCCGAAAGCTGCACCGGCGGCCTGATCATGGGCGCGCTGACCGCCATCGCCGGGTCGTCGGCGGTCGCCGAGCGGGGCTACGTGGTCTATTCCAACCACGCCAAGCAGGAGGCGCTGGGCGTCTCCGGCGCGATCCTGCGCGAGCATGGCGCGGTGTCCGAGCCCGCCGCCGGGGCCATGGCCACCGGCGCGCTGGAACGCTCCCGCGCCCAGATCGCGGTCTCCGTCACCGGCGTCGCGGGCCCCGGCGCGTCCGGCCCGAAGCCCGAGGGCATGGTCTGCTTCGGCATCGTCTCCGGAACCGCCCCGGTGCGGACGGAAACCGTGCAGTTCGGCGCGCTCGGCCGCGGCAAGGTGCGCGAGGGCACGATCCTGTACGCCCTCACCCTGCTGAAAGCCGCCTGCGAGGGCTAGCGTAGGGCGGGTGCAAACCCGCCTCCCCCGCTCAGGGGAACAGCAGCGACGCGTCCCCATAGGAATAGAACCGATACCGCTCGGCGAGCGCGTGGGCGTAGAGCGCCCGCATCCGCTCCATCCCCACCAGTCCCGCCACCAGCATCATCAGGGTGGAACGCGGCAGGTGAAAATTGGTCATCAGCCCGTCGGCGATGCGAAAACGGTGGCCGGGGCGGATGAAGATGTCGGTGTCGCCGACCCATGGCCGCAGGAACCGGTCCTCGCCCCCCGCCGTCTCCACCAGACGCAGCGCGGTGGTGCCCACCGGGATGATCCGGCCTCCGGCGCGGCGCGCGGCGTTCACCGCCTCCGCCGCCGCCTCGGGCACTTCGCCCCATTCGGAATGCATCTTGTGGCCGTCGAGCGTGTCGGACTTCACCGGCAGGAAGGTCCCCGCGCCGACATGCAGGGTCAGACGGGTCGAGCCGACCCCCGCCGCCGCCAGCGCGCCCAGCAACGCCGCGTCGAAATGCAGGCTCGCGGTGGGGGCCGCCACCGCGCCCAGCTTCTCAGCGAACACGGTCTGATAGTCGTCCCGATCCGCCTCATCCGCCGCGCGGCGCTGGGCGATATAGGGCGGCAGCGGCATCACGCCGGCCTCGGCGATGGACATGTCCAGCGCCGGCCCGCCCCGGTCGAAGCGCAGCCGCACCTCGCCGCCCTCGGCCTTTTCGGTCAGCTCAGCGCTCAGCGCGCCCTCCGCTCCGAAGAAGATCCGGTCGCCCACCCGCAGCCGCTTGCCCGGCCGCGCCAGCGCCCGCCAGGCGTCGTCGCCGTCGCGCGCGATCAGCGTCGCCTCCACCCGCGCCACGCCCGACCCGTCGGCGCTCTCGCGCCTGCGCTCTCCGAAAAGGCGCGCCGGGATCACCTTGGTGTCGTTGAACACCAGCAGGTCGCCTTCCCGCAGGATCTCCGCCAGGTCCGAGACCCGACGATCCGAGATCCCGCCAGGCCTCGAAACCAGCAGCCGCGCCGAGGATCGCGGCCGCGCCGGACGCAGCGCGATCAGGTCGTCGGGCAGATCGAAATCGAAATCGTCCACGCGCATCGGGATTGTCCGGGAAAGCTGCGGACCTCGACCGGCCCCTGGAACGAAAAAGGCCGGGCGCGAAAAACACGCCCGGCCCGCAACGGTCAGTCGAAGCTCACTTCTTGTCGGCGAGCAGGTAGACCTTGATCATCTTGTCGGGGGTCCGCGGCGGCTCGCCCTTGGCGATGTTGTCCACGTGCTCCATGCCCTCGATCACCTGGCCCCACACCGTGTACTGCCCGTTCAGGAAGTGCCCGGGCGCGAACATGATGAAGAACTGCGAGTTGGCCGAGTTCGGGCTCTGCGAGCGCGCCGCGCCCACCGTGCCGCGCTCGAACGACATCGAGGAGAATTCGGCCGGCACGTCGGGCAGCTTGGAGCCGCCGCGCCCGGTGCCGGTCGGGTCGCCGGTCTGGGCCATGAAGCCGTCGATCACGCGGTGAAACACCACGCCGTCGTAAAAGCCCTCCTTGGCGAGCGTCTTGATGCGCTCGACATGCTTGGGCGCCACCTGCGGCAAAAGCTCGATCAGGACGTTTCCGTCCTTGAGCTCGATGACGAGGGTGTTCTGCGGGTCCTGCTCCACGGCCAGGGCCTCCATGTGGGGGGCGAAAAGGGTCAGCGCGAACAGCGCGGCGATCAGTCGTTTCATCACCGGAGGCTCCTGCCTGCTCTGGGGACGCGGCGCGGATCGGCGCGCCGGGAAACGGGAGGTAACGCGGATCGGGGCCGGGGTCAAACGGCGCTCCGGCGCCGCAGGATTAAGCGTCCCGTAAGCATCAAGGCCTTAGGTCTTTTCGGCGCGCCGTGTCCGCGACCGCGTCGGGCCGGGCGCCGGGCCCGCATCCCGGGCGGCCAGGGCGCCCCACCCGGCGGTGCAGGACCCGTCCCAGGCGGCGGAGGAGATTTCGATGAGGGGCGGATACGGCCGCGCGGATGCGGAACGGGGCCCCGGCCTCCGGATGCCGGCCCTGCTCGTGGTCGCGTCCCTCTGCATCGTCGCGTCGCTGGAAAGCCTGATGGCCTGGACCGGGGAACGCGCCCAGCACGCCCATGCCGCCCACCTGACGACGTCCTGGATCGGGAGCATGCGCCATGCGATGCCGGAGCTGCCGCCGCGCCTGCGCGACGGACGGCTGAACGCGGCCGACGCCGACGCCCTGCGCGACGCGGGCCTGACCGAAGAGGTCTTCGCCTTCAGGCTCTTCGATATCGACGGGACGGAAGCCGCCGCGCTGCGCAGCTGGAACGGCATCGCCGTGGTGCGCCTCCGCACGACGCCCGAGGTCGCCGCGCAGCCCGAAGCCCTGCCCGCAGACGCCGACCGCACGCGCGACGCCGAAGCCGCCGCCATCCACGCCCCGGATCCGCGGCGGCGCCTCCGTGATCTCGATCGCGTCGCCGACCTCTTCGCCAGCGCGGGCGACGACGCGCTGCCCGACGACCATCCCGAGATCTGGGAGACGCTGATCCGCGGCGGGACGGTGGTCGAGCTCGCCGACGCCGGGGCCGCCGAAGACGCGGACCGCAACCGCCCGCCCCGCTACGCCGAGATCTTCCTGCCCCTGCGCTCCGATCTGGGGGAGCGGGTCGGCTATGTCGAAGTCTATCTCGACATCACCCGGTTCTCGCAGGAGATGACCCGCACCCTGCGCATCGCCGGCATGGGCCTGGCGCTGGTTGCGACGCTGGGCTTCGGGGGACCGGCGCTGGGCTGGGTGATCATGCGCCGCAAATCCCGACGGGCCGAAGACGAGATGCTGCGGATCAGCCAGCGCGACCAGCTGACCAGCCTGCCCAACCGCTCGGGTTTCGCCGCCGATTCCGCCCGCCTCGCCCAGACTGCGGTCCGGGCGGAGGATGGGCTCGCCGTGGTCTGCATCGACATCGACGGCTTTCGCCTGGTCAACGACCTGCATGGGGCGGAGACCGGCGACGCGGTCCTGCGCCGCGTCGCCGCCGCCCTGCGCAACGGCCTGCGGCGCGGCGACGTGCTGGGCCGGCTCGGCTCCGACATGTTCGGCCTGGTGGTGCGCCTGTCGTCGGGGGCGGAGCTGGAGCCGATCCTCGCGCGCCTGTCCGGCCGCGCCTCCGCCCCGATCGCGGCGGCGGGGCGCGCCATCTCGGTCAGCGTCTCGATCGGCGCCTGCCGCCTGGCGCCGGGCGACATCGGCATCGACGGCGGCCTGCGCCGCGCCGAGATCGCCTTGCAGGAGGCGCGGACCAACGGCCGGGGCCACGTCCGCATCTTCCTCCCGGAGATGGAGGCGCGGATGCGCCGTCGCCGGCAGGTGGAGCGCAGCATCCATGACGGCATCCAGCGCAACCGATTCTTGCTGCACTATCAGCCTCTGATCCGCGCGATCGACGGCCGCACCCGGGGCTTCGAGGCGCTGATGCGCCTGAACGATGACGCCGGCAAGCCGATCGCGCCCAGCGAGTTCATCCCCGCCGCCGAGGATATCGGGGCCATCTCCCAGCTCGGCGCCTGGGCGCTGCACGAGGCCACAGCCGCCGCCGCGCACTGGCCCGAACCGCTCAGCGTCGCGGTCAACCTGTCGGTGGAGCAGTTCCGCACCGGCGACCTGGTTTCCATGGTGCTCGACGCGCTCGCCGTCTCCGGCCTCGCCCCGGAACGGCTGGAGCTGGAAATCACCGAGTCGCTCCTGATCTCCAATGTCGACGAGGTGGAGGCGCAGCTCGACGCCCTCAAGGCCATCGGCGTCTCGCTGGCGATGGACGATTTCGGCACCGGCTATTCGAGCCTGTCCTATCTGTGGCGCTTCCGCTTCGATCGCCTCAAGCTCGACCGCAGCTTCATGCTGGCCTTCGATCAGAAGCCGGAGCGCGCGCGCTCGACCATCTCCGCCGTCGTGGCTCTGGGCCGGCGTCTCGACATGAAGGTGACCGCCGAAGGGGTGGAGACGGAGGCGCAGGCCCGCGCGCTCACCGAACTCGGTTGCGACAACCTCCAGGGCTACTATTTCGGCGTGCCGATGCCCGAGGCCCAGCTGCGCGAGGTCATGCGCTGGGAGGCCGATGCCGCGCATGATATGGCCGAGCCGCGCAACCGCCCCGACGCCTTCGCCCCGCATCGCCCGACCATGGACGCGCCTTGCGCCGGCACGCGCCAGGAAAGCCGAATCGGCGGCGCGCGCTGAGCCCGCCGCCGATCCCTGTCTTGAAGATGAAGGCGAGGTTCAGCGGCCCAGACGGGCCAGCAGCTTCTGCTCGATCACTTCCGGCACGAAGCTGGACACGTCGCCGCCCAGGCGCGCGATCTCCTTGACCAGCTTGGAGGCGATGGCCTGATGATGCGCATCGGCCATCAGGAACAGGGTTTCGACCCGGTCGTTCATCGCCCGGTTCATGCCGACCATCTGGAATTCGTATTCGAAATCCGACACCGCCCGCAGGCCGCGGATGATCACCTGCGCGCCGACCTGTTCGGCGAAGTGGATCAGCAGGTTCTCGAACGGCTCGCAGACGATCTGGGTGCCGCTCTGTTCGGCCACCGGCTTGACCTGCTCCTCGATCATCGCCGTCCGCTCCTCGAGCGAAAACAGCGGACCCTTGTCGCGGTTTATCGCGACGCCGATCACCAGCTTGTCGACCAAGGTCGCCGCGCGCCGGATGATATCCATATGGCCCAGCGTCACCGGGTCGAACGTGCCCGGATACAGGCCCGTGCGCTGCAAGATGCGCGTCATGTCCCCTCCCTGCCGGTTCGCCCGGCAGGAACCGGGGTCGCGCAGACGCCCGGCGCGCGGGCGCCCGAATTATCGGTCGCTCCCGAAGCGGCCGTCCGCGCAAGCGACACCATCCGCGCCACGCGGTCAAGAGCGGCCCGGGCCTCGGACGCGTCGCCGGGCCAGCGCGGTTCAGTAGCCCTTGATCATGTCGGTGAGCGCCTCGGCCTCATGCTGCAGCGCATCCATCCGGTATTTCACCACATCGCCGATGGAGATCACGCCGGCCAGCCGACCGTTGTCGATCACCGGGATATGGCGGAAGCGCCCGCTGGTCATGTGCTGCATGATCTCGGCCACGTCGTCATTCGGCCCGCAGGTCACGACCTTGGCGGTCATCACGTCGGCCACCGGCCGGGTGAGGCAGGACGCCCCTTCGCGTCCCAGCCAGCGCACCACGTCGCGCTCCGAGATGATGCCGTTCACCGTCTTGCCGTCGCTCGACACCACCAGCGCGCCGATTCGCTTGCTGGACAGCGTCGCGGCGGCGTCGGCCACCGTCTCGGAGGCGGTGATCGTGGCCACGTCGGCCGATCCCTTGAGGCGGAGAATTCTGGCGACGGTCATGGCGGTCCTCCCGGGTCCACGGTTCCTGTCCGCCGGATCGTGACGCCCAAGGATCGCATCCGTCAAGCGAGATGCAATCGGGAATTGAACCGTCGCCCTATTCCGCCGCCACCCGCCCCTTGGACGCCAGGATATCGCGCAGGTAGCGCCCGGTATGGGATCGCGGCTCGAGCGCCACCTCCTCCGGCGTGCCGACCGCCACGATCTCGCCGCCGCCGTCGCCGCCCTCGGGTCCGATGTCGATCAGCCAGTCCGCAGTCTTCACCACGTCGAGATTATGCTCGATCACCACCACCGAGTTGCCCTGCTCCACCAGTTGATGCAGAATTTCCAGCAGCTTGCGGACGTCGTCGAAATGCAGGCCGGTGGTCGGCTCGTCGAGGATATAGAGCGTGCGGCCCGTGGCGCGCCGGCTGAGTTCCTTGGCGAGCTTCACCCGCTGCGCCTCGCCGCCCGAAAGCGTGGTGGCCTGCTGCCCGACCCGGACATAGCCGAGCCCCACCTGCATCAGCGTGTCCATTTTCTCCCGGATCGAGGGGACGGCGGCGAAAAACACCTGCGCGTCTTCGACCGTCATATCAAGAACATCGGCGATGCTCTTGCCCTTGAACAAAACTTCCAGCGTCTCACGGTTGTAGCGCTTGCCGTGGCAGGTTTCGCATTCGACATAGACGTCGGGCAGGAAATGCATCTCGATCTTGATGACGCCGTCGCCCTGGCAGGCCTCGCAACGCCCGCCCTTGACGTTGAAGCTGAAGCGGCCGGGCTTGTAGCCGCGGGTCTTCGCCTCCGGCAGGCCGGCGAACCAGTCGCGGATATGGGTGAAGGCGCCGGTGTAAGTGGCGGGATTGGACCGCGGCGTGCGTCCGATCGGAGATTGGTCGATGTCGACCACCTTGTCCAGATGCTCCAGCCCTTTCAGGGACTTGCAGGGCGCAGGCACCTGCTTCGCCCCGTTCAGCCGCATCGAGGCGGTCTTGAACAGCGTCTCGATGGTCAGGGTCGACTTGCCGCCGCCCGACACCCCCGTCACGCAGACGAACGCGCCCAGCGGGAATTCGGCGGTCACGTCATGCAGGTTGTTGCCGGACGCGCCCTCGACCACCAGCGATTTGCCATTGCCTTTGCGGCGCCTGGTCGGGATCGATATCTCCCGGGCCCCGGAAAGATACATGCCGGTCAGAGACTTCGGGTTCGAAACTATGTCCTCGAGCGAACCTTCGGCGATGATTTCACCACCATGCACGCCGGCGCCGGGGCCGATGTCGACCACATAGTCGGCCTCGCGGATCGCCTCTTCGTCATGCTCGACCACGATCACAGTGTTGCCCTGATCGCGCAGGTTCTTCAGCGTCTCCAGCAGCCGGCCGTTGTCGCGCTGATGCAGGCCGATGGAGGGTTCGTCCAGCACATAAAGCACCCCCGTCAGTCCCGAGCCGATCTGGCTCGCCAGCCGGATCCGCTGGCTCTCGCCCCCGGACAAAGTGCCCGAGCCGCGCGACAACGTCAGATAATCCAGCCCGACATTCACAAGAAATCCAAGGCGTTCCCGGATTTCCTTGAGAATGGCCACGGCGACCTGGTTCTTCTGCACCGACAGTTTCTCGGGCGCGGCCTCGATCCAGGCCAGCGCCTCACGGATCGATTTTTGCGTCACGATTCCAATGTGATCGCCGCCGATCTTCACGGCCAGCGCTTCCGGCTTCAGCCGCGCGCCACCGCAGGTCCCGCAGGGGCGGTTGTTCTGGTAGCGCTCGAACTCCTCGCGCACCCAGTTCGAGTCCGTCTCCCGCCAGCGCCGCTCCATGTTCGGCACCACACCCTCGAAGGGGCGCGAGACCGAGTAGACCCGCCCGCCTTCATCATAGCGGAACGCGATCTCCTCCTTGCCGGAGCCGCGCAGGAACACCTCGCGCACCTTTTCCGGCAGGTCGCGCCAGGGCGTGCGATAACTGAATTCGTAATGCTTCCCAATCGCTTCGATGGTCTGCTTGAAGTAGGGGCTCTTGGATTTCGCCCAAGGCGCCAACGCCCCGTCCCAGATGGAAATGCTCTCGTCCGGCACGATCAGCCGGTCGTCGAAAAACAGCTCCACGCCCAGCCCGTCGCATTTCGGGCAGGCCCCGAAGGGCGCGTTGAACGAGAACAGCCGCGGCTCGATCTCGGCGATGGTGAAGCCCGACACCGGGCAGGCGAATTTTTCGGAGAACACATGCCGCTCCGGATCGCCCTCCGC
>NZ_JBSRTQ010000013.1:0-54774 GCF_055129145.1 Albimonas sp.
CGCGGCGCCCGCCGCGCTGAGCCTCGCCTGGCGCGTCTCGGCCGGACCCGGGACCGAGGACCGGCTGACCGACTCAGGCCCCGTGATCGCCGGCGGCGCGGTCTATCTGCGCGACGGCGAGGCGGGCGTGCGCGCCTACGACGCGGGCACCGGCGCGCGGCGCTGGTCGGTGGATCTGACCCCGGAGGGAGAGCGGTCCGACATCGGCTTCGGCGGCGGGCTCGCGGTCGCGGGCGACCGGGTCTACGTCACCAACGGCTTCGGCATGGTGGCGGCGCTGAACGCGGCCGACGGCGCGGAGATCTGGCGTCATCGGGTCCAGGCCCCGATCCACTCGGCCCCGGCCGTGGCGGGGGGCATGGTCATCGTCGTCTCCCGCGACAACAAGGCCGTGGCGCTGAACGCCGCCGACGGGACCGTGGCGTGGCAGAAGGACTCGGGGCTGAACCGCCAGGGCAATCTCGGCGGCGCGGCCCCGGCGGCCACCGACAACGTGGTGGCGCTGCCCTTCGGCTCGGGCGAGCTGATGCTGGCGCGCACCCCGTCGGGGGTGACCTTGTGGACCGCGACGCTGGTCTCGCCCGGCAAGGCCGAGGGCATGGCCGCGTTTCCCGACGTGACCTCCGCCCCCGCGCTGGGACCGGGGCCGTCGGTGGTCACGGCCAATGCCGGCGGGGCGCTGGCGCTCTTCGACGGGCGCAACGGGCGCCGGGTGTGGCAGCTGAACTTCGGCTCGCTCGCCCCGGTCTGGGAGGCGGAGGACACGCTCTTCGCCGCCACGTCCGAGCCGTCGCTGGTGCGGGTGGACATCGCCACCGGCGCGATCCTGTGGCGCACGCCCCTGACCGAGTGGGAGGATCCCGACGACCGCGAGCGGCCCATCGGCTATGGCGGGCCGGTGCTGGCCGGCGGGCGGGTGCTGGTCACCGCGTCGGACGGTCGTCTCATGGCCTTCGATCCGCAGACCGGCGCGGAGCTGGGCGTGATCGAGATGTCGGGCGGCTCGCGGACCGGGGTGGCGGTCGCCGGCGGCACGGTCTACGTGCAGACCGACGACGGGGACCTGCTGGCTTACCGCTGAGCGCAGGTTCATGATGGTTTGGCCGGGCCGCATCACGCGGGCCGGCCCTTTGCCTTTTTTCGGGGATGCGCGCGCGGCGCCGTCCCCCCTTGTGTCCGGCGATGCGCCGGGGAGACGCGGAATGTTCACGCTCGCGATCGTTGGGCGGCCCAATGTGGGCAAGTCGACCCTGTTCAACCGGCTGGTCGGCAAGCGTCTGGCGCTGGTCGACGACCAGCCGGGCGTCACCCGTGACCTGCGCGAAGGCGCGGCCCGGCTCGGCGACCTGACCTTCACCATCATCGACACCGCCGGCCTCGAAGAGGCCGACCCCGCCAGCCTGCCGGGCCGGATGCGCGCGCTGACCGAGCGCGCCGTGGACATGGCCGACGCCAGCCTCTTCGTGGTCGACGCCCGCGCCGGGATCCTGCCGCAGGACGAGGTCTTCGCCGACATCCTGCGCAAGAAGGGCGCGCGGGTGCTGCTCGCGGTGAACAAGGCCGAGGGGCGGCAGGGCGCGGACGCGTCCATGGACGCCTGGCGGCTGGGCCTGGGCCAGCCGATCCCGATTTCGGCCGAGCATGGCGAGGGCATGGGCGACCTCTACACCGCGCTCGACGCGCTGCGCGAAGAGCTGAACCAGCCGCTGCCCGACGAGGCGCGGGTCGATGTGGTGACCGATGTCGACGTGGTGCTGGAAGCGGGCGTGACCGCGGAGGATCAGGCGGCGCTCGACGACGCGTTCTTCGCGATCTCGGTCGAGCGGCCGGCGCAGGTGGCTGTGGTCGGCCGGCCGAACGCCGGGAAATCCACGCTGATCAACGCCATCATCGGCGATGAACGCCTGCTGGTCGGGCCCGAGGCGGGGATCACCCGCGACGCGATCTCGGTCCGCACCGACTGGGACGGCACGCCGATGCGGATCTTCGACACCGCAGGCATTCGCAAGAAGGCCCGGATCTCCGAGAAGCTTGAGAAGATGTCGGTTTCCGACGGGCTGCGGGCAGTGAAGTTCGCCGAGGTGGTGGTGCTGCTGCTCGACGCCGACAAGCCGTTCGAGACCCAGGACCTGCGGCTCGCCGATCTGGCCGAGCGCGAGGGCCGCGCGGTGGTGATCGCCATCAACAAGTGGGATCTGGTCAGCGAGACCGGCGCGCTGAAGCTGATGCGCTCGGAATTCGAGCGCCTGCTGCCGCAGCTGAAGGGGGCGCCGCTGGTGCCGGTCTCGGCGCTGCGCAAGGAGGGGCTCGACAAGCTCCGGACCGCGATCATCCGGGCGCGCGACAAGTGGCAGCTGCGCATCACCACGGCGAAGCTGAACCGCTGGCTCTACGAAATGACGGTGAACCATCCGCCGCCCGCGCCCGGGGGGCGTCGGATCCGGCTGCGCTACATGACCCAGGCGAAGACGCGGCCGCCGACCTTCATCGTGTTCTGCTCGCGCCCCGACGAGCTGCCCGACAGCTACAAGCGCTTCCTCGTCAACGGCTTGCGGCGCGACTTCAAGATGGAGGGGACGCCGATCCGCCTGCTGTGGCGCAAAGGCGAAAACCCCTACGAGGGCAAGGCCAAGGCCCGCAAGATCGGCTGATATTCTTGTTGGGGGGGGCGGCGGCCCCCCTCAGATCGTTCCGGCGCCCAGTTTGGTCGCCCAGGCGTCGCGCATCTCGCGCAGCAGGCGCTTTCTCGCGATGGCCTCGGCGTCGGCGGGCAACGTCTCCAACATCTCCCATTCGAACGACTCCGGCCCATGGGCGCGGAACGCCTCCGCCATTGCGGCATGGGGCGGTTTTCCCATGCGCAGGGTGAAGGCGGTGCGATTCTCCATCGCCGGCAGGTCGGGGGACGAACCGACCCAGGCCTCGCCCGACGGGCGGCAACGGAGGACGTAGGCGCCGGCGAGGGCCTTGCGCGCTTTCCAGCCGGCGGCGAGGGCGCGGCGGTCGGGGGGGACGGACATCGGCGGGGCTCCTTATTTTATCCGGGTTTAATTGACAGACCTGAGCGGGCGTGGTCAATGGCCAAGACGATCCGATCCAAAGGAGCCGCATGATGACCCGCCCCGACGCGACCACGCCGGCGACCGCCTTCTCCGAGGGGCGCCAGCTGGCCGCCGGGCCGCTGGGGCGCGTGGCGGTCGCGGTGCAGGCGGCGCTGGCGGGCGCGCCGGAGGCCGCGGCGCTGGTCTTCGACGACGCGACGGGCGCGGTCATCGACCTCGACCTGCGCGGCGGGCCGGAGGATGCGCTGGCGCGGCTCGCGCCCCCCGCGCCGGAAAAGCGGGGCAGGGGGCGGCCGAAGCTCGGCGTGGCGGCGCGCGAGATCACGCTGACGCCCACGCAATGGGACTGGCTGGCGGGGCGGGGGCGCGGCGCTTCGGCCGAGATCCGCGGCCTGGTCGATGCGGCAAGGCGCGCCGGCGCCCCCGATCCGCGCGCGGCGCAGGCGGCGGGATACAAGGCGATGGCGGCGCTGGCCGGCGACCTTCCGGGCTTCGAGGAGGCGTCCCGCGCGCTCTTCGCCGGCGACCGGGCGGCGATGGCGGGCCACGCTTCCGGCTGGCCCGCGGATATCCGCGCCTATGTCCTGCGGCTCGCCTTCCCGCCGGCCCCCGCCCGCCATGTCGAGCCGACCGAATCCGGCGGCGCCGCGCTGATGCGCCGGGCGCTCGGCGGGCCCGTCGACATGCTCAACCTGATGCGCTTTCGCGACGCGGCGGATTATTCGGCGCATCCGGAGCTCGCCCCCGAAACGCCGATCACCGGCCGCGCCGCCTATGCCCGCTACATGGCCCACGCGAAACCGTTCCTGGAGGCGTCGAGCGGCGAGATCCTGTTGATCGGCGAAGGCGGCCCGCCGCTGATCGGGCCGCAGACCGAGCGCTGGGATCTGGCGATGGTGGTGCGGCAGGCGAGCCTCCAGGGCTTCCTGCGGTTCGCGGATGATGCGGAATACCTCGCGGGCCTCGGTCACCGGACCGCGGCGCTGGAGGAATCGCGGCTGATCCCGCTCCGCCCGCTCGATCCGGAGGCCTGGATGCGGGATGCGGCCAGCGGCATCGCGGAGGTTTGACAGCGGCGCCCGCGCAGGTGCAGTCTCCGCCCGACCACGGCCGCGCGGATCTCGCGCGCGGCGTCGCGCCCGAGGGCCCATGAAGATCATCATCTGCGGCGCGGGCCACAGGATCCGGGTCTGGTGCGGCGCGTGACCGACAGCTTCGACGTGAACGGGGTGGTCGGCTTCGCCTCGCATCCCGACGTGCTGCGACGGGCGGGGGCGCAGGACGCCGACATGCTGATCGCGGCGACCTTCGCCGACGAGGTCAACATGGTCGCCTGCCAGGTGGCCCATTCGGTGTTCGCGGTGCCCCAGAAGATCGCCCGCATCCGGGCGCAGTCCTATCTGGCCCCGCAATGGGCGGACCTCTTCCGCCGCGATCACATGCCGATCGACGTGATCATCTCGCCCGAACTGGAAGTGGCGCGGGTGGCGATGCGCCGGCTGGCGAACCCCGAGGCTTTCGACATCGAGGATTTCCTCGACCACAAGGCGCGGCTGGTCGGCACGCGGCTGGATGAGAACTGCCCGGTGATCAACACGCCGCTGCGGCAGTTGTCGGAGCTGTTCTCGACCCTCAAGGCCATCGTCGTCGCCTATCGGCGCGACGGTCAGCTGCATGTGGCCTCCCCCCAGGACCAGCTGATCCCGGGCGACGAGATCTATTTCATCGCGGCGGCGGAGGATGTGAGCCGCACGCTCAGCCTCTTCGGGCGCGAGGGGCGCAAGATCGCGCGCGTGGTGATCGTGGGCGGCGGCAATGTCGGCCGTCAGGTCGCCCAGATGCTGGAGGCGCGGCCCGACCGGCCCCGGGTCAAGCTGATCGACCGCAACAAGGCGCGGGCCGAGGCGGCGGCGGAGGCGCTGGAGCGGACCATCGTGCTGCTCGGCGACGGGCTCGACCCGGTGCTGCTGGAGGAGGCGAATGTGCGCGACGCCGACGCCATCCTCAGCCTGACCGACGACGACAAGACCAACCTGCTGTCGGCCGCGCGCGGCAAGCAGGCCGGGTGCCGGGTGGCGATCGCGCTGGCGAACGACCCGAGCTGGTCGGAGCTGTCGGAGTCCTTGGGCATCGACGCCCTGCTGGTGCCCCGTGCGACGACCGTCTCATCCATCCTGCGCCATGTGCGCCGGGGCCGGGTGCGCGCCGTGCACGCGGTCGGCGACGCCGAGGGCGAAGTGATCGAGGCGCAGGTGCTGGCGACCTCGCCCATCGCCGGCAAGGCCTTGCGCGCCGCGGCCTTTCCGGAGGGCGCCATCGCCGGCGCGGTGCTGGGGCGCGACGGCCTGAAGATGCCCCATGGCGATCTGGTGATCCGCGAGGGCGACCGGGTGGTGGTCTTCGCGCGCCGCGACGTGGTTCGGGAGGTGGAGCAGCTCTTCCGCGTCTCGGTCGACTTCTTCTAGACGCCGGCCGGTCCGATGCGGCTGGGCGGATTTCCCGTTTTCCTGATCGTGGTCTTCGGGCTGGGGCTGCTGATGATGGCGCCCTCGCTGCAGGCGGCGCTGGAGCGGGACTGGCGGGCGTCGCGGCTGTTCCTGTTCTCGGGCCTCTTCGTGATGCTCTGCGCCGCAGCGCTGGGGATGGCGGCGCGCAAGGGCCAGATCGGGGTGCATGCGCGCGCGGAACTTTTGACCCTGCTGGGCGTCTTCGCCGCCGCCCCAGCCTTCGCCGCCGTGCCGATCGGACTGGTCGCCCCGGAACTGGGCTGGTCGGGCGCGTATTTCGAGGCGGTGTCGTGCCTGACCACCACCGGCGCGAGCATGATCATCGCCCCCGAAGCCGCCCCGCCGTCGCTGCATCTGTGGCGGGCGCTGCTGGGCTGGACCGGGGGCTTCGCGACGCTGGTCGCCGCGGTCGCCATTCTCGCCCCGCGGGAGCTGCTGGACATGCCGGGGGCGTCGCCGGTCGCGGCCGCGGGCCGGATCATGGCGCTGGGGCAGGGCGGGCGGCGCACGACGCGCGCGGCGCGGGCGCTGATCCCGGTCTATGTCGGGCTGACCGCGGCCACCGCCGCGGCGCTCGCCGCCGTCGGCACGCCGAGCTTCGCCGCGCTCTGCCATGCGATGAGCCTGATCTCGACCTCGGGCATCTCGCCCTTGTCGGGCGGGCTCGCGGGGCAGGGCAACCGGGCGGCGGAGGCGGTGGCGGTGGTGGCGCTGGTGCTGGGGGCCTCGCGCCTCACCTATGGTCGGCGCGGGCCGTCGGCGGGACCGGAGGCGGCGCATGACTGGCGGGGCGCGCGCAAGGACCCCGAGATCCAGCTGATGGTCATCGCGGTCGGCATCTCCACACTGTGGCTTTTCCTGCATGGCATCTGGGTGGAGGGCGGCTTCGGCGTCGCCAGCCGCGAGCCGGTCTTCGCGTTGCGCGCGCTCTGGGGCGGGCTCGTGACCTCGATCGGCGTGCTCTCGACCTCGGGGTTCATCTCGTCGGACTGGTCGGCGGCGGCGTCCTGGACCCAGGTGGAGGCGCCGGCGATGATGCTGATGGGCCTCGCCACGCTGGGCGGCGGAGTGGCGACGACGGCGGGGGGGGTGAAGCTGTTCCGCGCCTATGCGCTTTACCGGCACGGGGTGGGCGAGCTGGTGCGGCTGCCGCATCCGTCGCGCATGGATCTGGCGCGGACCGAGGGCGGGAAGCTGTCGCGCCGGGCCATCGTCAACGCCTGGGTCTACGTGATGCTATACATGGTGGCGCTGGCGCTGGCGCTGCTGGCGCTGACGCTCTGCGGGATGACCTTCGACGCGGCGATGGCGGCGGCGGTGGCGGCGCTGTCCAATACCGGGCCGCTGTTCCCGCTCGCCACCGGCTTCACCTATCCGGGATCCTCGGAGGCGGCGCGCGCGGTGATGATGGTCGCCATGGTGCTGGGTCGGATCGAGGTTCTGGCGGCCGTGGCGCTCTGCAACCCCGCCTACTGGCGCCGTTGACGCGACCGTGAACGGCGCCCTATGCGGAGCCGGTTCATTTCGCAGTTGCAGCAAAGCCCTTCATCCGCGATAAAGGCGGCTTCTGCCCGTTCCCGACCTCGTCGGGGGCGACGGACCCAAGAGGCGCCGCAGGCGTCCGACCCATAAGACTGAGCCCCAGAGAGGGAGCGAAAAAATGCCGGCCGAAAAGCAGCAGAACCTCCAGGACGCCTTCCTGAACCACATTCGCAAGAACAAGGTTCCGGTGACCATTTTCCTCGTGAACGGCGTCAAGCTTCAGGGCGTGATCACCTGGTTCGACAATTTCTGCGTGCTTCTGCGTCGCGATGGTCAGAGCCAGCTGGTTTACAAGCACGCGATCTCCACCGTGATGCCGTCGCAGCCAATCTCTCTTTACGAGCCCGAAGAGCAGGCGTAACGCATCGGGGATGACCCGAACCCATGTTCTGCATCCCGACCTGAAATCTCCGCGCCGCGACGACGCGCGACCGCCTGCGCGGTCGCTCGAAGAAGCCGTGGGTCTCGCCGCCGCCATCGAACTGGAGGTGGTGGCCTTCGACGTCGTGCCGCTCGCCAAGGCGCATCCAGGGCGTCTGTTCGGCTCCGGCAAGGTCGAAGAGCTGGGCGAGCGCTTCAAGGCGGCCGAGATCGAGCTGGTCGTCATCGACGGCCCGGTCACGCCGGTCCAGCAGCGCAACCTGGAGAAGGCCTGGAAGGTCAAGATTCTTGATCGGACCGGCCTGATCCTCGAGATCTTCGGCGAGCGCGCCCGGACCCGAGAGGGCGTGCTGCAGGTGGAGCTCGCCCATCTGAATTATGCGAAAACCCGGCTGGTGCGGTCCTGGACTCACCTGGAGCGTCAGCGCGGCGGCCTCGGCTTCGTCGGCGGCCCCGGCGAAACCCAGATCGAGGCGGACCGCCGGGCGCTGTCGGAGCGCATCAAGAAGATTGAGCGACGCCTTGAGACCGTTGTGAAAACGCGGGAATTGCATCGCGGCGCGCGGCGCAAGATCCCGTATCCGATCGTGGCGCTGGTCGGCTACACCAACGCCGGCAAATCCACGCTGTTCAACCGCCTCGCCGAAGCGGATGTGATGGCCGAAGACATGCTCTTCGCGACCCTCGATCCGACCATGCGCGAAGTTCGGCTGCCGTCGGGCCGCCGGGTGATCCTGTCGGACACGGTGGGCTTCATCTCGGACCTTCCCACGCAGCTGGTCGCGGCCTTCCGCGCCACGCTGGAGGAGGTGCTGGAAGCCGACCTGATCCTGCATGTGCGCGACATGTCCCATCCCGACGCGGACGCGCAGGACGACGACGTCGCCGCGGTGCTAGAGGCGCTGGGGGTCGGCGACGAACGTCGTTCGGCGATGCTGGAGGTCCGCAACAAGCTGGACCTGCTGGACGACGACGCGCGGATGGCGATGCTGAACCAGGCGGGGCGCAGCGCGCAGACCGTCGGCGTGTCGGCGCTGACCGGCGAGGGGATGAAGGCGCTGCTGGCGGTGGTCGATGCGCGGCTGGGAACGCATGAGGTGGAGCGGAGCCTGGAGGTTCCGTCCTCCGAGGGCGCGGCGCTGGCCTGGCTGCATGCGCATATGACGGTGGAGCGCGTCGAGAGCCTGGAGGCCGCGATGCGTCTCGACGTGCGCGGCGACCCGGAGGATTTCGGCAAGTTCTACAAGCGTTTCCCGAACGTTCCTCGCGATGGCTGGCCGACCGCCGAACAGGCCCGCGACCGGGTGCAGCAGGAAGAGGACGACGCCGAGTCCGGGGTCGCCTACGATCCCAGCCGCAGCTGAGCGCGCGCATCCGCGCCCGCCTCGGGCGCGGATGATCTTCATCCGAATGTCATCCGCCTGACATCAGGCCTTCAACGAACGCGCGCAGGTTTCGCTCGAGCCCCCGGATGGTTTCGAGAGAGCGCGAATGAACATGTCCCCCCGCCAGGAAGCCATCGTCACGCTGGCCCGCGATCAGGGCTTCGTGACGGTGGAGGTGCTGGCCGACCGCTTTTCGGTCAGCCCGCAGACCATCCGCCGCGACGTGGGGGCGCTCTGCGACGCGGGCCTTCTGCGCCGCCGGCACGGGGGGGTGGAGCGGGTCGAGGCGACGGTGAACCTCGCCTACGGGGCGCGCCGCCTGGCCCAGCCCGAAGCCAAGCGGCGCATCGGGGCGCTGGTGGCGGGGCTGATCCCCAACCGCGCTTCGGTGATGCTGAGCATCGGCACCACGCCGGAAATGGTCGCCTCCTGCCTGACCGAGCATGACGACCTGACGGTCGTGACCAACAACCTCAACGTCGCGATGATTCTCAGCGGCAACGTCTCCAACCGGATCTTCATTCCCGGGGGCATGCTGCGGCTGCCCGACCGCGACCTGCTCGGCCCGCAGGTGGAGGCGATGTTCGCCGGCTACCGCGCCGATTTCGGCGTGTTCGGCGTCGGCGGGATCGAGCCTGACGGCGTGCTGGTGGATTTCGACCGGGCCGAGTGCCTCGCCCGCGCCGCGATCCGGGCGAGCTGCCGGCGCGCGATCCTGGTGGCGGACCGCTCGAAATTCGCCCGCTCCGCCCCCGCGCATGAGGGCCGGCTGGAGGATGTCGACCTTCTGGTGCTGGACGGCCCGCCCGAGGGCGAGCTGGCCGCGCTGATCGCGCGGACCGGCGTGGAGACGCTGTTTCCGGAGATGACGGCGGAGGGCGCGGCATGACCGGCGCGCGCATCGAGCTGCAGGGCCTGTCGAAGCGCTGGAACGGCGCGGGTGTGCAGGCGGTCAGCCTCGACGTGCCGGCGGGGGCCTTCGTGGCGCTGCTCGGCCCTTCGGGCTGCGGGAAATCGACCACCCTGCGCATGATCGCGGGGCTGGAGACGCCGGATGCGGGCCGCGTGCTGATCGACGGGCGCGACATGACCGGGGCGGAGCCGGCGGCGCGCAAGCTGTCGATGGTGTTCCAGTCCTACGCGCTGTTCCCGCATCTGGACGTGGCCGAGAACATCGTCTTCGGGCTGAAGGTCCGCGGCGCCGGGCGGGCCGAGCGTGACGAAAGGCTGGCCCGCGCGCTGTCCCTGACCGGGCTGGAGGGGCTGGAGAAACGCCGCCCCGGCCAGCTTTCGGGCGGGCAGCGGCAGCGGGTGGCGCTGGCCCGCGCCGTGGTCGCCGATCATCCGATCTGCCTGATGGACGAGCCGCTGTCGAACCTCGACGCCAAGCTGCGCCAGTCGGTGCGCCGCGACATCCGCGCCCTGCAGCGGCGGTTGGGGATGACGGTGATCTACGTCACCCACGACCAGTCCGAGGCGATGAGCATGGCCGACATCGCCGTGCTGATGCGCGACGGCCGGATCGAGCAGGCGGGGCCGCCCGAGACGCTCTATCAGCGCCCCGCCACCGCCTTCGCCGCGGGCTTCGTGGGCGCGCCGCCGATGTCGCTGGTCCCGGCCGAGGCGCTGGTTCCCGGGCTGGGGACGGAGCTTCTGGCGGGCGTGCGGGCCGAGCATCTGGGCGTGGTCGCCCCCGGCGAAGGCCGGGCGCGGGCGCGGGTGGCGGATGTGGAGTTCCTGGGCTCGGAGAGCTTCGCCTCGGTCACGCTGCCGGGCAGCGGGGCGGAGGCGGCGCCGCTGATGGCGCGGCTCGACGGGCGCGCCGCGCTGGTCCCGGGCGCGGAGGTCGGGCTGATCTGGTCCGACGCCGACCTGCATCTTTTCGATCGCGCGAGCGGCCTGCGCCGCCCCGATCCCGACATCCCGGAGGCAGGTGAGCCGCGCGCCCCCGCCCCGGGCGCCGCGCCGGTCTCCGGCCCCGACGCTCCGGTCGCCGCCGGGCCGTCGTCGCATTGACCCATTCAACCGATCGAGGGACGTCTCCATGACCAGAATCGCCGCGCGGGCCGCGCTCGCCGCCGCCTGCCTTTTCGCCGCGCCCTCCGCCTGGGCCGCGGACGTGTCGCTGACCATGTATTACCCGATCGCCGTGGGCGGTCCGCTGACCGAAGTGGTCGACGGCATGGTCGAGGGCTTTGAGGCCGAGAATCCCGGCATCGACGTCACCGCCGTCTATGCCGGCAACTACGACGACGCCCGCGTGCGCGCGCTGTCGGCGCTCAATTCGGGCGAGCCGGCGCAGCTGGCCGTCATGTTCTCGATCGACGCCTATGACCTGCTGGAGCGCGACCTGATCGTGCCCTTCGACGAACTGGCGACCTCGGCCGAGGACAAGGCCTGGCTGGAGGGGTTCTACCCGGCGCTGATGGCCAATGGCGAGATCGAGGGCCATGTCTGGGGCGTGCCGTTCCAGCGCTCGACCATCGTGATGTATTACAACAAGGACATGTTCGAAGCCGCGGGTCTGGATCCGGAAAAGGCCCCCGAGACCTGGGACGAGACCATCGCCGCCGCCAAGGCGCTGACCCATGACGGGACCTGGGGCCTGATGGTGCCGTCGACCGGCTATCCCTACTGGATGTTCCAGGCTTTCGCGATCCAGCAGGGCGTGGAGCTGATGGGCGCCGACGGGACCGAGACCTATTTCGACGACCCGCGCGCGGTGAAGGCGCTGGAACTGTGGCGCGATCTGGCCGTCACCGACAAGGTGATGCCCGAGGGCGCGATCGAATGGGGCACGCTGCGCCAGGCCTTCCTGCAGGGCCAGACCGCGATGATGTGGCATTCGACCGGCAACCTGAGCGCGGTGCGCAAGGGCGCCGAGTTCGACTTCGGCGTGGCGATGCTGCCCTCGGCCGAGCGGGCGGGCTCGCCCACGGGCGGCGGGAATTTCTATGTGTTCAAGAACGCCTCCGAGGAAGAGCGCGCCGCGTCCCTGAAGCTGATCCAGTACATGACCGCGCCGGAGCGCGCCGCCGCCTGGTCGATCGCCACCGGCTATGTCGGCGTCAGCCCCGCCGCCTACGAGACCGAGGCGCTGAAGACCTACGCCGCCGAGTTCCCGCCGGCGCTGGTCGCGCGCGATCAGCTGGAAGTGGCCGTGCCCGAGTTTTCGACCTTCGAGACGGCGCGGGTGCGCGAGGCGCTGAGCAACGCGGTCCAGGCGGCGCTGACCGGAACCAAGACCCCGGCCCAGGCGCTGGCCGACGCCCAGGCGGAAGCCGAGCGTCTGCTCAAGCCCTACCGCTGAGCCGGGCCATCCGACGGGCCATGCGCCCCTTCGCCCGGAGGCGGCCGCGCGCCGCCTCCGGGCCCTTCGCTTCCGGAGCCGACCCATGTCCCCAGCCGCATCCCCCGCCGCCGATCCCGCACGCGCCGCCCGCCGGCGCATGGCGCTTTACGGCTGGATGCTGCTGACCCCGGCGCTGGCGGCGATGAGCGTCTTCGCCTTCATCCCGGCGGTGGCGACCTTCGTGAACAGCCTGTGGAGCCGGGGCACGCGGCGCCACCCTTCCGAATTCACCGGCTTCGACAACTATCTGGACCTGTTCGCGGATCCGACCTTCGCCAAGGTCGTGATCAACAATCTGATCTATGCGGGCGTCTCGATCCCGCTGTCGATGGCGCTGGCGCTGATCATGGCGCTGTGGGCCGACGCGAAGATCCCCGCGCGAGGCCTTGCGCGCGCCGCCTATTTCACCCCCGCCATGCTGCCGATGATCGCCGCGGCCAATCTGTGGCTGTTCTTCTACACGCCCGGCCTCGGCGCGCTCGACCAGATCGCGGGGCTCTTCGGCGCGGGTCCGACCAACTGGCTGGGCCAGCCCGAGACCGCCCTGTGGAGCGTCATCGCCGTGACCGTGTGGAAGGAGAGCGGGTTCTTCATGATCTTCTACCTCGCCGCCCTGCAGACCGTGCCGCCCGAGCTGCGCGAGGCCGCCCGGATCGAGGGCGCGTCGCGCTGGACCTACGCCCGCAGGGTGCTGCTGCCGCTGCTGGCGCCGACCACGCTGTTCGTGGCGATCAACGCCGCGATCAACTCGGTCAAGCTGATCGACCACCTGTTCATCCTGACCAAGGGCGGGCCCGACGACGCCTCCAAGCTGATCCTCTACTGGGTGTGGGAGATGGCCTTCGCCTATTTCGACGGGCCGCACGCCGCCGCGATGACGGTGCTGGTGCTGGTCGCGCTGGGGCTGGTGGCGGCCACGCAGTTCTTCCTCGCCGAGCGCCGGACCCATTACCGATGACCGTTTCCCCTGCCGCTCCGGCCTTGTTCAGGCGCGCGCCCCGGCTGAACCTCGACGCCGTCGGGGCGCTGGCGCTGGCCTTCGTGTGGATCTCTCCGTTGCTTTTCGCGGTCTGGGCGTCGGTCCATGACGTCGCCGCCGCGCTGAGCTTCGATCTGAGCGCGCCCCTGACCGGCGCCAATTTCCGCACCGCCTGGGAGGGCGCGCCCTGGCCGCGCTATCTGGCCAACACCGCGATGCTGACCGGCTCGGTGCTGATCGGCCAGCTGGCGCTCTGCACCCTGGCGGGCTTCGCCTTCGCGCGGTTCGAATTCCGTGGGCGAGATACGCTTTTCGTGGTGGTGCTGCTGCAGCTTTTCGTGTTGCCCGAGGTGCTTATCGTCGAGAACTACGCCATGGTCTCACGTCTGGGCCTGTTCGACACCATCCTGGGGGTGGGCGCGCCCTACATGGCCTCGGCTTTCGGGATCTTCCTTCTGCGCCAGACCTTCAAGCAGGTCCCGCGGGAGCTGGAGGAGGCGGCGCGGATCGAGGGCTGCGGCTGGTGGGGCGTGCTCTGGCGGGTCTATGTGCCGGCCGCGCGGCCGACCTACATCGCCTACGCGCTGGTGTCGGTGGCGACGCACTGGAACAATTTCCTGTGGCCGCTGGTGGTGACCAACTCGACCGAGACCCGGCCGCTGACCGTGGGCCTGTCGCTGTTCGGCGCACCCGAAAGCGGGGTGGACATCGCGGTGATCTCCGCCGCGACGCTGATGGTGATCGCGCCGCTGCTGCTGGCCTTCCTGATCTTCCAGCGCCAGTTCGTCCAGGCCTTCCTGCGCGCCGGCATCCGCTGAACCGGCGACATGGAAGGTTCACATGAACTGAGGGCAGGTTTCGTATGAACGTCGCGCATCGCAGCTAGGGGTTTCGCATGAATGCGGGCACGGCGCGAAAGCAGGCGCCGTCGCCATCGACGCCGGCCCTCTGCTGAACCCGGAGCCCTTCGCATGAGCCTGCCCCTCATCCTCGCCCATCGCGGCGCGAATCCCTATCCCGATCACAGCGCCGCCGCCTATGACCATGCCATCGACCTGGGCGCGGACTTCATCGAGCCCGATCTGATCATGACCGCCGACGGGGTGCTGGTGTCGCTGCACGACGTGGGCGACATCCCGTCGATGACCTATGAAGAGGTCAAGGCGGCGCATCCCGACGTGCTGACCTTCGAGGAGATCATCGCGCTGACCGTGGCAAGGTCCGAGGAAACCGGCCGCAACATCGGGATCGCCTATGAGGTGAAGGACCAGCAGGTCGCGACGGCCCAGGCCTCGATCGACGCGCTGGTCGAGGCCGGTTTCACCGACCCCGACAGGGTTTACGTCAATGTCTTCAACGACGGTCTGATCCGGACGCTGACGCAGGACATCATGCCGGCCGCCGGCGTGGACTTCAAAACCCTGCTGCTGGCGAACACGGTCCCCGATCTGGCGGCGCTGGCCGCCTATGCCGACGGGATCGCGCTGAATTCGAACGTCGTGAACGCCGACGTGGTCGCCGCGGCCCATGCGCTGGGGCTGGAGGTGCATATCTGGACCCAGGCCGGCGGCGTGGATCAGTTCCTGACCTTCGCGGGCTACGGCGTCGACGCGATCTACACCGACAATTCCGACATCGCGCGCGAGGGCACGGCCCGGCTCGCGGACGCGACGCTGATCTATGGCGACGCCGAGGCGGGCGAGAGCGTTGGCGGCGCGGACGACGACGTCATCTACGCCATGCAGGGCGACGACCATGTCTGGGCCGGCGCGGGCGACGATGCGGTCTGGGGCGACGGCGGCGCGGATCTGCTGGCGGGGCAGGGCGGCGACGACGCGCTGACCGGCGGCGCCGGCGACGACGCGCTGCTGGGCGGCGCCGGGGTCAACCGGATGGAGGGCGGACGCGGCGCCGACGTGCTGGCCTCGGAAGGGGCCGACACGCTGGTCTTCGCGGCGGGCGACGGCGTCGACCTGGCGGTCGTCAACGGCAACGACACGCTGCGCTTCGCCGACCTGAGCCTGGCCGACGCGCGGCTGAGCCTGCAGGACGGGCATCTGGCGATCGAGGGCGGAGCGGGCGACGCGGTGATCCTGAAGGACGCGGCGCGCAGCTTCTGGGCGAAGCCCGGCGCCGTGGTCTTCGCCGATGGCGCAACGCTGACCGGCGCCGAGCTGGTCGCGATGGCCACGGCGGCCATGGACGCGGGCGTCGCCGCGTCCATTCCCGGACTGCTGGCGCGGCTGGCGGAGGCTCAGGCGGCCGTCGCGGCCGGCCCGTCGCAGGGACCCGATGCGGTCGACGGCGACGTTCTGGCGGAAGTCGACGGGTTGCGCGGCGCCAATCTGCTGATCAACGGCGATTTCGAGGACAACAGCGGACTGAGCTACCGCGACTGGGGCTGGTTCGACGAAGGCGGCGACATCGCGGGCTGGACCGACGCCGGCGGCAAGCGGCTTGAGCTGCATGCCGACACGGTGGGCGGGGTTTCGGCCGCGCAGGGCACGTTCTTCCTCGACATGGACGGCTACGGCAACGACGTCGCGCTGACCCAGAACGTGGTGGGGATCGAGGACGGACGCGACTACGTGATCTCTTTCTCCATCGCCGACACCGACCCGCTGGAGGCCGGCGAGACCGTGCGGGTCGTTTGGAACGGCGAGACGATCTGGGAGGCCGTGATCGAGGGCGCCGACTGGCGGCGGATCGAGCTGGTGGCGAAGGGCGGGGCGGGCGACGGCTCCGGCACGCTGAGCCTCGAACACAGCTCGGGCCTGGAGAACCTGGCGGGCCTCGCGCTCGACGATGTGCGCATGCAGGCGGTGATCGCGCCGGAAACCGCGCCGGACCTGCTGACCGGGACCGACTTCGTCGCCGGCGTGGGGACCGATGGCGTGCAGGATGGCGCGGCCTACGCGCTGCGCTTCACCGTGGCCGATGCCGAGGGCGACGTGGTCAAGGCCTGGTGGAACGGCGCGGTGGTCGGGGAAGGCGCGGCCGATGCGGGCGGGCGGAGCGTGGAGGTGAGCGTCGAAGGCGGGGCCGGAGACGGATCCGACACGCTGCGGTTCGAGGGGCTCGAGACCGGCGCCACGGCGGCGGTCAGCGCGGCGTCGCTGACCCAGACCGCCGATGCGACCGAGCGCGAGGATCTCATCGTCAACGGCGGCTTCGAGGATCCGGCGGGCACGGCCTCGCGGGCCTGGGGACGTTACAATTCCGCCGGCACGCTCACCGGCTGGACCGATCTGAACGGCGCGCGGGTGGAGATGCATTCGGAGCCCTACCACAATATCTCCGCCCTGGAAGGCATGCATTTCATGGAGATGGACGGCTATCTTCGCCTGAACGAGATTGCCCAGGCGATTTCGGGCGTCGAGGAGGGCGCGACCTACCGGCTGCGCTTCTCCATCGCCGACGCGGATCTGGCGACCTCCGACGACGCGATCGAGGTGCGCTGGAACGGCGAGGTGATCTATGAGGATCTGCCCGCAAACGAATGGAAAACCGTGTCTCTGGAGGTCAAGGGCGGCTCCGGCGACGGCTCCGACACGCTGATCTTCGAGCAGGTCTCCGAGGTGGAGAACTATTACGGCGTGGCGCTCGACGCGGTGTCGCTGGTCAAGATCGCCGACGCCTCGACGGAGCCGGAGACGCCGGAATGGACCGAGGTGACCGGAACCGCCGGCCGCGACGCGCTGGTGGGGACCGATGCGGCCGAGCTGATCCGTGGCCTGGGCGGCATGGGCGACAAGCTGACCGGCGGCGGCGGCGGCGACGTGTTCGACTTCGCCGGTCTCGGGTCGAACGGGGCGCGGGACGTGGCGACGATCACGGACTATCAGGTCGGGATCGATGCGCTGAACCTGGCCGAGAGCGACGTGGCGTCCTGGCGCGCCTCGGGCGGCCGGCTTCTGCTGCAGCTCGACGGCGGCGACAACGACATGATCACCGTGCACGGCGTCACCGATCTGGCCGAGCTGACCTTCCTGCTGTGACCGGCCCCACGGGTCCGAAAGCGCGCGCCCGGATGATTTCCTGGCGCGTGACACCCGAATTAATTCCACGACATATCAGGAGCTTGTCCATGAAACTTCACACGCTCACGGCGCTGGCCTTCGTCGCGCCGCTGCTGACCGCGGGCCTGATCGCGCCAAGCGCTTCGGCCTTGCCGGTGGTGCGCGCCACGACGGACGCGGTGCTGTTCGGCGACTATCTCGACGTCTACGGGACCGCGTCCGAAGCGCTCGCCGCGACGCCGATCGCGGACGCGCCGCTCGAGATCTTCCTGACGGGCTTCGCCAGCGCCGACGGCGTGCGGCTGGACACGGCCGACCTGACGCTGTCCGACGGCGGCGTCGACTGGCTGGTCGGCTCGCTCGCCCGGATGGTCTACGAGGAGAACCCGAGCGGCGACGATACGCTGCGGCTCTGGTTCGGCGACCTGACCGGCGCGGCGGCGGGAGAGTTCCGGGCCGAAGCGATCGCGGTCATGGTCGGCGAGTTCGGCGCCACGCCCTTCGCGACGGACGGCGCGCTCGCGGAGGGCGTGACCGCAGAGCTCAGCGTGTCCTCGGTTCCGGTTCCGGGAGCCGCCGCGCTGATGCTCGGCGCGCTCGGCGCTTTGGTCGGGCTGCGCAGGCGCCGGTCCTGATGCCATGCCGGTCTGCGGGACGAGGGAACGTCGCGCAGGCCGGTTTTCATTATTAATGAAGGATTTAGGGGAGGTTTTTCACGCTGCGATCCGATATCCGTCAAGCATAAATTTAACATAATATTGATTACACGAATTTCAAATGGCTTTGGCCGGCACCCTCTGCGCCGCATCTCCCGCCGCCGGAGCAGCCGGCCTCAGAGCGTCTGGGCCGCGTCGCCGATCAGCACGAACGGGCCCCAGAACACCGGATGCGAGGTCTCGACCCGCTCGCGCAGCTCGGTCTGGGCCAGGCGCAACGCGGTGGCGAAATCCATGTCGCCGTCCTGGATCAGCCGGAAGAACCGGCCCATCAGCGCCGTGGTCTCCTTGTCCGCCACCGGCCAGTGCGTCGCCAGCACCGCGCGCGCGCCGGCCGCGAAGAAGGCCCGCGCGAGGCCGGACAGGCTTTCGCCCCCCGCCCCCGACAAGCCCGCCGCCTGCCGCGCGCCATTGATCGAGTTCGACGCGACCGTCAGATAGCCCGAGGCGGTGTTGCAGGCCGAGAGCACGACCAGTTGCGCGTCCAACGTCATCAGCCGGATCTCGGAGGCGGTGAGCAGCCCGTCGCTGTCCTCCGCCCCGGTCGCCGTCACGGTCAGCGCCGGGTCGGTGAAGCAATCGGGCGTCGGCCACAGGATGCCGTGGGTGGCGAAATGCAGGACCTTGTAGTCGGCGAGCATGCCGTCCGCGCCCGCCTGCTTGACCGCATCCTCGTTGAAGCCCGCGCCAGTGGCCAGCAGCGCATCGTCGCCGAAGATGTCGGCGATGACCCGGCCCTCGGCGGCGGTGCCCGGCAGCTCGCCGACCCGGTCCACCGCCTCGGCCAGGCGCCGGCAGGTCTGCGGCAGGCGCGAGACGCGCAGCACCTTGTCGGGGTCCACGCCCGAGCGAAAATCGGAGAAGGAGGCGACCGCGCCGGCGGCCGAGGATTTGCCCGCCCGCGCCCGGATATCGACCAGGTTGCGCGGGCTCGGCACATAGCTCACCGCCTTCTGCGCGCCGAGGAACGGCACCCCGGTATAGTCGCCGCGCTTCCACGCCTCGTCCGGCGGCGCAGTGGCCAGAAGCTCCAGCGGCAGCGACTGCAGCGCGCCCGACGTCGAGAAGATCAGCCTGTCGAAACTCATCAGCCGCTCGCGCTGCGCAGAGAACAGCAGGTTGAACACCTGGAACGCGACGTCGGCGCGGTAGTCGGGCACCCTGCCCTCGCGGTCCGTCTCGATCCCGCGGCGCAGGAGGCCGATGAGCACGTTGACCTGCGCGTCAGTTACTGGAAGGGCGGTGTAGGTGACCTGCTCGCGGTCGATGATCAGGATCAGGCTGCGCGGCCAGCCGACCAGCACCTGCACCATGGCCTCGCCCTCGCCCAGCACATCCTGCAACGCCTGCAGCGTCACCGGGCTGGCGATGGCGGACTGGTATTCGGGGGCGATGCGGTCGCGCGCGGCGCGCAGACGATCGACCTCGGCCTGCGCCTGGGCCACGGCTTCGGCGACGCTGCGGGCCTGCTCGGCCTGGCTCAGCGGATCGCGGAGCTGGAGGACCTGCAGGGCTTTGAGCGTTGCGTAGCGCTCGTTCGAATCCCGCCAGGCCCGCACGGCCCGGGCCTTGTCGCCGTCGCCTTCGCCGAGCAGCGCGGCCGCGCCCGACACGGTCTGCGCGGTGATCGACTGTCGGACCAGCTGGGCGGCGCGGAAGATACGCTCCCCCATTTCCTGATCGCGATCAGGGTCTTGCGCGACGGTGTTGAGCGCCAGCGAGAAGAACGGCCAGAGCGAGCCATACTCCACGACCACCGGGTTCTCCTCATAGACGAGGAAACCGCGCTCGAAGGTCGACAGCGCCTCGTCGAACCGGCCGAGCGCCACCAGCGCCCGCCCCTCGCGCAGGCGGGCGCGGGCCTCGAGCGGCGTGTCGGGCAACAGGGCGGCGAAGGCTTCGGCGGCTTCGGCGGCGTCGCGGCGGGCGGCGTCGAAATCCTTGCGCTCCAGCTTGATCAGCGCGCGCTGCGAGAGGAACCGGGGACGGTAGGCGGCGGCGGCGCGCGGCACCAGGGCGATGAGGTCGAGCGCGGTGTCGATCGCGCGTTCGGCTCCCTCCGGATCGCCCTCCAGCAGGCGGACATGGGCGAGCGTGTGCTGGTTCGACGCCTCCTCGATCACCTGCAGCTGTTCGGCGCCGGAGGCTTCGATCAACCCGCCGCCGAAGCCCCCGCCACCCTGCCCAACGCCCTGCCCCGCGCCCGGCCCCGACGCCCCGAAGGCGAACCGCGACGCGCCGCCCGAGGCGTCGTCGAGCCCGCTCGCCGCCTGTTCCACGAAGGCCCGCGCCCCTTCGAGCACCGAGCGGTTGAGCTGGTCCTGGGCGCGATAGGAGATCAGCAGCGCCTGATCGCGGGCATGATCGGCGCGCCCGGCCTCGGGCCCGCCAAGCAGCTCGGCGGCGCGGTCGAAAAGGCCGTCGGCGGTGACGAAGCGTTCCTGGCTGGAATGGGCCAGCGCCTGGTTCATCAGGATGAAGGCCTGCGACGGCGCGTCGGGGCATTTCGCGGCGACGTCGTCGAGCGTGTAGAGAGTGAGCAGATTGGTGAAAGCGTCTTCGGCGGAACGGAAATTCAGGCCGAAGCTGTTGCGCTGGCCGCGCAGCAGGGCCTCGTCCACCTGCCGGCAGATGGCGGCGTCGCCGGTGGCCTGCGGGTCGCCCGCGTCGGTCGGGAACGCCCCCTCGCAGGCCGCGAGCAGCCCCGAAGCGGCCGCGACCAGAGCGAGGCGGCGCAGGATCATCGCCCCGGCCTTTGCTCGGTCGACGGCGGCGCCGCGGCCTGGTCGCCGGTGGCCTGACGGCTCGCCTCCTCCCGCGCGCGCGCCAGGTCGACATCCGAGAAACTGTTCTGCGGGATCCCCCAGAGCTCCTCGTTGCCGTAGGAGACGAAGAGCTCCAGCAAGTCGTCCTCGTCCACGCTCAGGATCTGGGCGGGCTGCAGGCGCACCAGGGTCAGCACGCGGGGCTGGGAGACGCCGGTGCAGTCCTGCACATCGCCGACCACGCAGCCGTTGGTCTTGAACTGCGAGCCCTCGGGTCCAACCGGGAACAGGCCCGCCGCCTTCTGGCCGCTCTCGCCGATAAAGCCGTAAAGCGACAGGCCTGACGGCTTGATATTCCGGCCATAGGTCACGTAAGCGACGTTGAGGCCATAATAATCGTCGGCGTTCTCCCAGACCGAGACGAGGCCGGCGGGGGCGTGGATCGCCACCTCGCCATGAGCGTCCACCACCAGACCGGAGGCGGTGATCACGTCCCTGGCCTCGCCCGACCCGCCCATCAGGAAGCGGTTGCGGTCCTCGCCCGGATCGGCGTCGCGGCCGGCGAAGGTCTGGCCGAAGCTGACATCCATCGCCTCGATCACCCGGATCTCGCCCAGCGGGCCGGCGGCGCCGAGCCAGTCGCGGGCCCTGACGTCGCCCTTGGCGCCCGCGTCGAGGCTGATCGACCCCGCCCCGCCGCGCGCGGCGACCGCGGCGGGGTCGCGCGCGGTCGAGAGGGCGTTGGCCCCGTCCACCGCGCGGTCGATCCGGATCATGCCGCCGGCCGCATCGGCGCCGCCGGCGGTGGCGTCGAGGGTCAGCAGCTTGCCATCGGCGATGAACAGGTGCAGGTCGGATTCCGCGATGCCGGCCGCGCCCTGGGCGCGCCAGTCGGCGTCGGTGGCGGGCCCGGGGGCGTCCATGCGCTCGCCCGCCATGTCGTCGGTCAGCGCGGTCATCCGGCCGGCGAGCACGAGGTCGTCGGAGGTGCGGATCGTGATGTTCCCCGCCGCCTCCAGCGCGCCGATGGTCAGCACGCCGCCGTCGACGGAATCGCGCCCGATGGTGTCGGCGGTCGCCTCCTCCACGATCAGCACGTCGCCGAAGAAGCGCTGGGCGGAGACGGCGCCGCCGAAGACGTTGTCCTCGCGGTTCAGGATCAGGCCCTTGCCCAGATCCTCGGCCGTGCGGCCGGCGGGCGCGCCGGTGGAGAAGGCGGCGTCGCCGCGGATATCGAGCGCGCCGGTGCGCGTCGCGGTTCCGCGGGCGGCGAGGCCCTCGGTCATGGTCAGGGAGACGGTATCCACCCTGGCGGTCTGGGTGACGGCGGCGGGCGCGCCCTCGGCCCCTGCGAGGATCGTCAGGTCGCCGCGCGCCCGGATCGGGCCGAGCGTGAGGTCGCCGATATTGGCGAGCGTGACGTTCGCGCCGACGAGCCCCGCCGCCCCCGCGATGCGGTTGTGCGCGGAGCCGAGCATGATGTCGCCGCCCGCGGTGACCAGCAGGTCGCCGGCGGAGACGATGCGGGCGCCCGCCGCCTCGGTCACCGCGCCGCCGGCGTCGATGCGCACCGAGGCGGGGGCGGCCTCGTCGAAGCCGTTGATGCCGGTGCGGGTCGTGGCCCCGCGGCCGGGCAGTGTGGCGGCCCCTGCCCCGATGATCAGATCGTTGACATCAGACAGCGCCACGACATCGCCCGCGAAGACGCTGACGCCGCTGCGGAAATCGTTGCCGAGGGTGGCGCCCGCCGGCAGCAGAACGGCGCCCGAGGCGTCGAACCAGGCGGCGCCCTCGACCCGGATCAGCTCGGCGAAGCTTTGGGTGGGGGCGGCGGCTTCGGCGGCGGAGGGGCTCGCCTCCCCCGGGATCGCGGCGGCGCCGGGGGCGGCGACGGCGTATGCCTCGGTGATCGCGGCGCCGTCGCGCGAAAGGATGTCGCCGGCGCCGGCCCGCGCCCGCAAGGCACCGCCGACCGCGATCGGGCCGAGCGTCAGGTCGCCGCCGCGGGCGCGGGCCGTCAGGTCGCCGTCGGTGGCGACATGGGCCAGATCCAGCCGCCCCGTCGCATCGAACGCGGCCGTCGCCGCGGTCACGTCCGATACGCGCCCCGCGCCCGAAGCGGCGACCGTCAGCGCCCCGCCGATCCGCCCGCGCGACAGCGCCAGCGCGCCGCCCGAGGTCAGCGCGGCGTCCCCCGTGACCCGCACCCGGTCGAGCGCGAGGCCGCGGACGGCGGCCGAGATCTCCAGGCGCCCGGCGGAAAGATCCTCCAGCACCACGCGTGCGCCGTCGATGCGCAGCCCGTCATCGGCGGCGAGCCGGGCGAGCGTGATGTCGCGCGCGGCGAGCGCCCCGGACCCGACCGCGATATCGCCGCCGGTGAGCGCGCCGCCGGCGACGAGGTCGAGACGCCCGGCTTCCAGCCGGTCGATGCGCGCGGCGCCGCCGGAGGTCAGCGCGGCGGCGTCGATATGCGCATCCGCGACGGTCATCGCGCCGGTGGTCTGCGCGTCGAGCGCGTCCAGCCTGATGCGCGACAGGCGGGTGGCGGCGTCGGAAACCGTCGTCCAGTCCGTGCCCGCGGCGTCGGCGACGGTCAGATCGCCGCCCGACTGCAGCGCGGCGGTCCCGAAGCGCACATTGTTCAGGCCCAGTCCGGCCCCTGCCGCGAGACTGGCCTCGTCGGCGTCCAGCGCCACGCCCTGCACCGCGCCGCCGGCGTCGAGGCCGAGCGTCGTCGCGCTCATCCGGGTCAGCGACGCGGCCCCCGCGACGTCGAACCCGGCGCTGTCGGCGGTCAGATCGGTGACCGCGAGCGCGCCGCCGACGATGGCGTTCAAACGGTCGAGGGCGGCATCGGTCAGCGTCATCCCCGCGCCCGAAACCGCCTGCCAGGCGCCGCCCTGGGCGGCCTCGACCGAGATCGCGCCGGTCGCGATCAGCTCCGCAGCGCCGAGGGTTGCGTTGCTGATCGCCAGCCCGGCCCCGGCCTCGATCCGCGCGGTGTCGGCCGTGAGGTCGGCGCCCCCGATCCCTGCCCCAGCATCGAGGGTCAGGCTGACGGCGGTCACCCGGTCGAGCTGCGCCGCCGCGCCGGCGGTCAGCGCGACGGCATCGGCGTCGAGGTCGGCGATGACGAGGCCGCGGCCGGCGTCGGCGGTCAGCGCCCCGGTGGCGATATCGTCGAGCGTCATGTCCGCGCCGGCGGCGACGGTCCAGTCGCGCCCGGCGCCGACGGAGACCGTGAGATCCTCGCCGGCTCCGAGATCGGCCGTGTCGAACGCGACGTCGGAGAGGCTCAGCGTCGTGCCGGCCCGCACCGTCGCGCGCCCCGCGGTCAGGGCCGCGCCGCTGGCCCCGGCGCCCGTCTCCAGACCCAGCGTGTCGACCCGCACCCGGTCGAGCCGCGCCGATCCCTCCGCGGCCAGCGTCGCGGTCCCGGCCGTCAGATCAGCCACGCGCATCGCCCCGCCCGACCGCGCCGAGAGGCGCGTCAGCGCCAGGTCGTTCAGGATCGCCATGCCGCCCGCCTCGATCGCCCAGTCGGCGCCGCGCGCGCCGGTGGCCGAGAGATCGCCGCCCGAGACCAGCGTCGCCTGGTCCAGCGCGCCGCCGACCACCGACAGCGCGCGCCCGGCCTCGGCGTCCAGCGTCGCGATGACCGAGGTGGCGACCGAGACCGCGCCGCCGGCGACCGCCTCGACCCGCGTCGCCCGCAGATCGACGAGGGCGAGGTCGCCCGCGACGTCGATGACGGCCTCGCCGAGGGACGAGGTTCCGACCCGGGCGTCGCCGCCGCCGGTCAGGGCCAGGGTCTGCGCCGCGATGGTGTCGAGCGCGACCGCCCCCGCCGACCCGATGTCCAGCCGGTCCACGTCGAGGCGGGTCCCCGAAAGGCCCCCGGCGCCGGCTTGCGCGTCGAGCCCCTCGCCGTCGAGTTCGGCGAGCGCGAGGGCGCGGCCGGCGGAGAGCCGCGCTTCGGTGAAGCGGGTGGCGGAGACGTCGGCGTCGCGGCCGGCCGAGAGGTCGAGCGTCGTGGCCGCGATCCGCGCCAGCCTGGCGTCGCCGGTGGTCGCGAACCCGGCCCGGCCCGCGCGGATGTCCGCCGCATCGAGCCGCGCGCTGGCGGCGTCGAGGGCGTCGCCATCGAGGTTGCGGAGGGTCAGCGCGCCGGCGGCGGCGAGATCGGCGCGGCCGAACGTCGTCCCGGACACCGCCCCGTCGCCGGCGGTCGTCAGGTCAAGCGTGCCGGCGGCGATCCGGGCGAGGGTCGCGCCGGCGCCGGCGGTGAACTCGGCGCGCGCCGCGACGATATCGGTTGCGGTCATCGTGCGGCCCGCCGAAGCGATGAGCGCGCGGCCGTCGAGCCCGCTGAGCGCGAGGGTCCCGTCGGCGGACAGGCGCCCGGTCCCGAACTCGACGTCGCTCGCCGAGGCGTCCCCGCCCGCGGCGAGGGTGAGCGCGCCGACGGTCGCACCCGACAGGACCGTCTCGCCGACCGACCCGAGATCGGCCCGGGTCGCGGTCAGCCCGGTTGCTTCGAGCTGATGCGCCGAGGCGGTCAGACGCCCTCCCTCGAGCGTGGTCAGCGACAGCGCGCCGCCCGCGGACAAGGTCGCGGTCCCGAAGTCCAGAGCCTTGACCGTCGCGTCGCCGCCGGCGACGAGCGTCAGGGCGTCGGTCTCGATCCGGGCGAGCGTCGCGCCGGCGCCCGCGGTGAAATCCGCGGCGACCAGGTCGAGATCCGAGGCATCGAGCATCCCGCCTGACCGCGCCGTGGCGACGCCGCCTGTGAGCTTCGACAGACTCAGATCGCCGCCGGCCTCGAGGGTGGCCGTGGCGAAGCGCGCCTCGGCCAGGTCCAGGGTTCCGGCGGCGAGAAGGTCGAGCCGGCCGGTGGGCAGGCTCGCGCGCAGCACGCCGATATCGCCCGACGCGGAGGTCAGGGAGATGGCGCCGCCGGACAGGTCCTCGGCCGAGATGTCGCCCTCGGCGATCAGGGCGAGGTCGACGGCGCTCACGTCGCGCAGGTCGGCGCCGGCGCCGGCGGTCGCGGCGCCGGTTCCGAGATCGGTATCGGAGAGGTCCAGCGCGGCGCCGGCGACGAGCTCGAAATCGCCGAGGCGGCTGTCGACGAGGCTCAGCGCGCCGCCGGCTCGGAGATCGGCGCGGTCGAGGTCCAGCGCCGCCGCGGTCGCGTCGCCATCGGCCGACAGCGTCAACGTGCTGCCGGCGAGGCGGGCGAGGGTGGCGTCGCCGCGGGTATCGGCCGCGGCGGTCTCGAAGGTCGCGTCGACGACGGAGAGATCGCCGGCCGCCTCCAGCGCCAAGGCGCCGCCGATGGCGAGGCGCGCGGCGGTCAGCGCGCCGCCGGCGATGAGACGCGCGTCTCCGCCGACGACGATGTCGGCGGCGGAGAGGACGCCGCCGGCCTCGGCGGCAAGGCTCCCGGTCGTCGCCACCTCGCGCAGGTCGAGGGTCGCGGCGGAGAGGTCGACGGTGTGGAGGACCGCGGTCCCGACGGTCGTCGCCCCGCCGGACGCAGCCTCGAGCCGACCGCCGGAGAGGCGTTTCAGGGTCACGTCGCGGTCGGCATCGAGGATGAGCGAGGCGAAGCTGAGGTCGCTTGCGACAAGGTCGGAGCGGGATGAGACGGTCGTCTCGCCGAGATTCGAGGCGGTCAGGGAGACGGATCGGGCGGTGAGCGCGAGATCGCCGCCGGACAATCCGGTGAGCGTCGCGGCATCGGCGGCGGCGAGGGTGGCGGTGGCGAAGCGGATGGCATCGGCGGCGAGCGCTCCGCCGGAGCGGGCCGAGAGGGAGGCGGCGTCCAGCGTGGACAGGGTCATGGCCGCGCCGCTTGCGGCGGAGACGGCGCCGGTCGCGGTCAGGCGGCTTGCGCTCAGGGCGCCGCCGGAAGCGAGAGTCGCGTCGCCGGTCGAGATGACGTCGGTCAGCGACAGGGCGTCGCCGGCGGAGACGACGAGCGGGCCGGTGTCGAGGTTCGACGCCGTCAGCCCTGCGCCGGCCGAAAGCGCCGTGGCTCCGGCGGCGATCCGGGTGGCGGTCAGCGCGCCGCCGGCCTCCAGCCGCGACGCCGCGCCGAGCGCCAGGTCGGAAAGGTCGAGCCCGCCCGCCACCCGCACCGACGCGCCGCCCTGGGCGGCGACGTTGGCGAGGATGACGTCGCCTTCCTGCGCGGCGCCGGCCGAGCCGACGCGAAGGCGCCCGGCAAGATCGGCGCCGATCAACGAAAACCCGTCGGCATCGCGCAGGGTCAGCGCGCCCGCCACGGCCGTGACCGTGCCGAAGGCGTTGCCGGCGCGGGAGAGCGCCACGTCGCCGCGCTGCGCGTCGGGGGGCGTCGCGCCCGCGCCGGTCACGAACCGCGCGGTCCCGCCGACCGAGACGTCGCCGACCTGACCGATGCCGGGAGCGCCGCCGGCCGTGGTCTCGCCGCCGGCATTGGCGCGCAACGACAGGTCGGAGGCGATGGCGGAGGCGGCCAGGGTCACCGCGCCCGCCGCCTCGACCGTGGCCGAGCCGCCGGAGCTGAGCGCCAGGGTTCCCGCGAAGCGGTTGAGCAGGCCGCCGGTGGAAGGGGCCCCGGAGCGGATCGAGATGTCGCCGCCCGCGACGAAGGCGGCGTCGCCGTCGGCCCGGACCAGGGAGGTCAGCGCCTCGGCCGCGAGGGTCCGGGCGGAGACCGCCGTCAGGTCCGCGACGATCCGGTCCTGCGCAGCATCGCCCAGAAGCGCGTCCACCGGCTGCCCGATCCGCGCGGCGCGGGCCCCGGCGACCGTGACCGCGTCCATCGCGGACGGGCCGTCGGCGAGCGACAGCACGTCGCCCGACGCCGAGACCCGCAGCGCGCCGGTCGAGACCACGCCGCCGAGCGTCGCCGAGCCGTTCCGCGCGTCGAGCGCTATCGCGCCGGCCAGGACCCCGGCCGCGGAAATCCCGGTTCCGGCGGTGGCGTCGAGCGATGCGGCGCGCAGGTTGGCGACCGAGACCGCGCCGGTGGCGGAGGTCAACACCACGCCCGCCGCGCCCGCGTCGGTCAGGGACACGTCGCCGGTCGCCTCGACCGACAGCGCGTCGAGCGCGACCCGTTTGAGCGTCGCGCCGCCCGCGGCGACGACCGACGCCGGCGCGCCGGCGGCGAAATCGCGGGCGACGAGATCGCCGGTGCGGGCCGTGAGCGTCGCGCCGCCGGCGGCGGAGACGCGGGACAGCGTCAGGCGATCGCCCTCGGCCCCCAGCGCCCCGGTGAGCGCCACGTCGCGCAGGGTCACGTCGCCGGCGAGTGATCGCGCGCTCAGCCCGTCGCCGCGGAAATCGGCGACGGTGAAGCCGTCCGCGTCGACCAAGGTGGCCGAGGCCGAGCCGAGCGACCCGGCCACGGTCGCGAAATCGTTGCCGGCGTCGGTCAGCGTCACCGTGTCGGTGACCAGCAGGTCGAGCCGGCCGTCGACGACCGCCGCCCCGCTCTGCCCCAGCGCGCCTTCGACCCGCAAGGTGGCGCCGGCGCCGGCGTCGAGCCCGGCCAGCGTGACGTCGCCGACGAAATCGGCGACCAGCGCGCCATTGGCCGCGAGCCTTGTCTCGCCGCCGACCGCGATGCGCAGGTCGGACGGCGAGGCGATCCCCGGCAGCAGCAGGTCGCCGCTGGCGGAAAGATCGAGGTCGCCGGCGGTCGCCAGCAGCCGCGCGTAGGCGCCGGCATGGGCGGCGGAAACCAGGACGGTCTCGTCGGCGGACAGGCGCAGGGCGAAGGCGCCCGCGCCTTCGCCCGCGGCGGCGAGGGCGATGGCGTCGCTGCGCCGCTGGCGCAGGTCGCCCCCGGCCGAAAGGGTCAGGCTGCCGGCGGTGGCGTCGCCGGCAAGGGTCTCGACCAGGGCGAGGTCGATGTCCCCGTCGACATGGATGGCGGCGTCGCCGAAGATCCGCACCCGCTCGAGCGTCAGCAGGCCGGGCACGGCGCCGAGGTCGATGCCGGCCTCGGCATTGGCGGTGACGCCGAGCAGGGTCACGTCGGTCGCGTCCGACAGGGTCAGCGCGCCGTCGATCCGCGCGTCTTCCAGCAGAATGCCGCCGAGCGCCGCAGCGCCGCTGGCCGCGATGCGGAGGTCCCGGGTCCAGATCGAACCGGCCTGCACGTCGCCCGCGACGGCGCCCCCGCCCGCCGCGGCGATGCGGGTCGCGCCGGCGCGGATCCCGGTCAACGCCACGCCGCCCTCGACGGTGGTCAGCGTCAGGGCGCCCGCGCCCGAGCCCACGTCGACGCCGTCGAGCAGCAGGGCGGCCAGCGAAGCGCGGCCGCCGATCAGCACCGTCTCGGCCGCGGTTCCGGCGGCGGCGATCAGGTCTCCGGAGAGGTCGGAGTCGCGGATCTCCAGGAAATTCACGTCGCGCAGACTGGCGTTCGCGGCCTGCACCGTCACCGCGCCGCCGAAATCATTGCCGAGGTCGAGCGTCACGTCGCCCGGCGTCTCCAGATGCGTGGTCCCCGCGACGGTGACCGCCGCGGTCTGGCCGATGTCGCCGGCGAAGAACGTCCCGTAGGTCGTCGTCGCCTGCGCGACGATGTCGAGCGAGGCGGCGGTCAGCCCGTTCAGGGTCACGTCCCCCGCCACGTCGATCTCGAGCCCGCCCGCGAGCGAGGTTTCGGGCAGGTCGAGGCTTTCGCCCGAAACCAGACGCAGCCGCGCGCCCGCGGACATGGCCGAGCCGTCGATGCCCTGCGGCGTGCTCAGCACCAGCCGCCCGGTGGGCACGCGCAGGTCGATGTCGCCCGAGAGGATGATGCGGCCGATGCCGTCGCCGACAAGCGGGCCGTCGCTGAGTTGAACTTCGGCGTCGGCGATCAGCGACAGGTCGCCGGCGATGTCGAAATTCGCCTTCAGCAGGATGTTGCGCCCGGCCGCGAGGGTCAGCGAGGCGTCGGCCTCGCGCATCGTCACTGCGCTGCGCACGTCGATGTCGCGCGTCGCCTCGATGCGGATATCGGCGTGGGAGGCCGCCAGCGCGGCGGGGTCGAGGACCAGGGTTAGGGCGCCGTCGCCGCCATCCACGTCGCCGGTGATCGGCGCGCCGCCGGTCTGGATGATCACGTCGCGGGGGTCGAGCAGCAGAAGCCCTGTGCGCCCGTCGGCGGCGGAGAGGTCCACGGTTCCCGCGAAGCCGAGGCCGAGACGCGACGAGAGCTCGACGAAGCCGCCGTCGCCGCCGAGCCGCCCGCCGCGCGCGCTGATCGCGCCGTTGGCGACGGTGGCCTCCGAGGACCAGGCGGCGACCTCGCCGCCCTGCCCCGCGCCGAGCGCGTCGGCGCGGATCCGGGCGCCGGCCGCGATTTCGGTCCGCCTGGCCTCGGCCATCGCGGGCGCGGTCCCCGACTTGATCGCGGCGATGTCGCCGCCGATCCGCACCCGCCCGCCGCCGGTCTCGCCCGAGACGTCGAGCCGCGCGGTCTCGGTCAGACGGATGCGCGCGCCGGAGACGTCGATGGCGCCGCCGCCGGCCACGTCGGACGTGGCTGCAAGCCGCCCCGAGACCTCCACCCCGCCGGCGCCGCCGTCGAGCACGATGGTCCCGCCCTCCACCCGGGCGGAGGAGGCGACGATGACGCCCGAGACCGAGACCGCCGCCTCCACCGCGTCGCGCGCGGCGGCGGCGGAGATGACGACCGTGCCGCCCTCGGCCAGGATCACCCCGGAATTGCCGGCATGGGCGCCTTCGATCTTCGCCGCGTCGCGCAGGTCGATTTCGAACAGGCCCTCGCCGGAGAGGTCGACCGAAAGGCTCTCCTGCCCCGCGATGACGATCTTTCCCAGCTTGCCGCGGATGGTCCCGCGGTTTTCGGCATGGGGGGCGACGAGGCCGACGAGCCCGGCCTCGGCGAAGGTGATGCGGCCTTCGTTGATGACCTGGGCGCCCGGCTCCCCGGGTTTGTCGAAGGCGCCGGAGCCGGCCATGAAGGCCGCGTTCCCGATATCGGCGGAAGTCGCGATCAGCCCGCCCACGTCGATGACCGAGCCCGCGTGGAACATCACCCCCGACGGGTTCACCAGCCAGACGTTGCCGTTGGCGGTCAGCTTGCCGCGGATATGGCTGGGCATGCCCGACAGGATGCGGTTGAGCGCCACGGCGTTTCCGCCCGGCTGCAGAAAGCGCACCACGTCGTTGGCGTCGATGTCGAAGCTCGACCAGTCGATCACCACCCGCTCGCTGCCCTGGCGGATGATGGTGACGTTGCCGCGGGTGACGATGCGGGCCTCGCCGCCGCGCACTTCGCCGCCCGTGGGCCCGGCTGCGGCCGGCAGGGCGAAGAAGCCCGCGGACCCGAGCGCGGCGAGCCCCAGCGCGGTGGCGGCGCTGCACGCCAGCGCCGGGCGAAGGGCGGCGCGGATCAGGGGGAAATGGGGGGCCCGCATCGTCAAAAATCCTTCGAAGCGCTGAACAGCAGGCGCCAGTCGTCCGATTGGTCATGCGCCAGCGGCCGGTTGATGGGGCGGGCGAGCTCCATGTTCAGCGACAGCCGCCCCGGCAGCTGGGCGCGCACCCCGACGCCGGCCGAGATCAGCGAGGCATGCACCGGCTCGCCGCCGTCCAGATTGCGCACTTCGGCGAAGTCGCCATAGGCGTAAAGCTCGAACGGCACGCGGGCGTCGCCGAGATTGGCCTCGTCGGCGAAGCGCACCTCCACCGAGATCCCCGCGCCGAGATCGCCGCTGAGTTCGGAAGGGTGATAGGCCCGCCCCAGCTCCGGCCCGCCGATGGCGAATTCCTCGGAGGCGAGCAGCGGCCGGTCGGCGGCCTGCGCCCAGCCCTTGGCCCAGAAGCTGAGATGATCGTCGAAGGGCTGGGTGCGCGACAGCTCGGCGCGCAGCGAGAAGAACTCCGGGTCGCCGTCCTGACGGCTGATCTCGGATCCGCCGAAGGGGCTCGCGTTGAAGATATCGAGGCCGTGGCGCAGCTCGATCCGGCCGTCGCCGGAGCCGAGCGCGTCCCGATAGTCGAGATGGGCGCCCGCGAAGAGGACCCGCAGCCGGTCGTCGGTGACGAGATCCGTGCCGAACCCGCCGATGGCCGGAGTCACCGAATTCACCGACACCGACTGCACGCCGCCGAAAAGGTCGAGCGACAGCGGGCGGGTGCGCATCACCGGGTAGCCCAGCGTTGCGGTCAGCTCGGTCTGGTCGGAGGTGATGTCGAAGATCTCGACCTTGTCGCCCGGCGCGCTCTCGGCATAGAGCGCGCGAAACGACCCCCACAGGCCCGAGGGGTCGAGGATCCGGCGATGCTCCACCTGGATTGTGTGGCGTTCGGTGAAATCCTCGGGGAACGGGTCGTCGAAATCCGCGGAGTTGAAGGCGCTGATCGTGGTGGTGTCGCCGGCCGACGACCAGGAATTGAGCGCCAGCACGCCGCCGACCAGACCCCGGCCGATGATCGGCGACTGGCGGTTGTCCGCGAAGACCGTGAAGCCGACCGCCTTGCGTTCCATGTTGATGTGCAGGTCCACCGCGCCCCGTTCGCTGTCGCCGAGTTTGGGCACGGCGGCGGCGCGTGTCACGCCCGGAATGTCGTTGAGCAGCAGCAGCGTGCGTTCGATCTGGGCGAGCGTCGGGTTCCGCAGGCCGCGCAGGGGGGCGATGGTGCGTTCGGCCAGATCGCGCATGGGCCCGAGCGGCAGGCCCGGGGTCTCGATGGAGACGTCGGCGATGGTGGCCTCGACGATCTCGAACCGCACCTGGCCGCCGCCGATGCGCTGGGCGGGGACCACGACGCGGGTGAACAGGTAGCCGTCCTCGCGGTAGCGGTTCTGGATGCGGGCGGCGAGGGCGAAGACCTCGGCCAGGTCGATCTCCTGGTCGAGTTCGGCGTCCCAGAGCGGGGAGAGCTCGGCGTCCGCGTAGAGCGTGCCGCCGGCGAGTTCGACGCCGCGCAGCACGAATCGGATCTCGCGGGCGTTGGCGGGCGGGGTCTGGGAGGTGAAGCGCAGCTCGGTGTCGGGGCCGAGCGGCCCGGGCGCTTCGGCGCGGGAGCGGTCGGTGGCGGCGCGCAGGGCGGCGGGGGCGTTGGAGAGGGTCGAAGGCAGCTGCGCCCCCGGCAGCGCCTGAGCGTGGAGCGCGGAAGCCGCGCCCAATGCCGCCGCTGCGGCAAGGCCTGCTCGGGCGGCGCGGCGCGATCCGGCGAAGGCTGCGACCGGGCCCGGACGCGCGGATGCCAGACCATGGCCGCACGCCAAGGCGCATGCTGCAGAGTGCCGCGAGGACGCCCTCCGGCAAACGCGCCCCTCCGATTGCAAAAGCCAGTCCCCCGTCCACACCAGAAGTCACCGAAACGTTAATAGCACCGGCGACGGGCCGCGGTCAAACCGCAAGACCCTGATCAACAGGGTTAAGCATTTGAGATCAGTTGGGAATTTCTGGCGAGGAAAGGCCTGGACTCATGCGCCTCGCCGCGTGAAGCGGCAAGGGCGCCTGCGGACTCGCCATCGTCCGCCGCCGCGTCGGCTTCCGCCGGTCCGCTGCCGGCGCTCTAGTCGGGGCCGCTCAGGTCGAGGGCGTCGAGGTCACCGGCCCCGGCGCCGCGTCACTGGTCCCAGGACGGCGCGCGGATGGCGCCGACGACATGGTTCTTCTCTTCGCGCGAGGCGACCAGACGCTCCAGCGCGCCCGGGGCGTCGGCGCCGGCGTCGGCGATGGCGCCGGCATAGGGGCCGGAGATCGAACGGGTGGACCCGTCCGCGGCGATCATCACGATGCGCGCGCCGCCGTCGAGCTGCACCTTCTGGCTTCCCGCGATCACCGATCCGGGCGCGTAGGACGCGACATTGCTTTCGAGCACGACGAAATCCGAAGCGGCGGCGACCTGGGCCGTCAACGCTGCGACTGCGACGAACAAGGCTGCGACTAGCCGGTTCATCTCAAACTCTCCAAGGTAAAGGCGACATCCGTGCCCTCTGACATCAAAAACGCGGCGAAAATACAGACGCTCCCGGCGGGGCTGCGTTTTTCCGGAAAGATTCTCCGGACGGCTTCAGGCAGGACGCACGCGCCGTGACCCTGGCTTCCTTACGTTAAGCTGTCTCACTGTAACGCAGCATGAAGGTAACACCGCTCCACGCTCATTTCGAGGGGCGGGTCTTCACAATTCGATGCAGGTCTTCGGCGCCCCGTCTGGGGATCAGACGATTCGGTCGTCGCGCGCCCCGGCATCCAGCCGGTCCAGATGCAGACGCACCAGCGGATCGACGTCGCCCTCGGCGGTCGCGGCGAGAGCGGCGAAGGCGCTGCGCGCGGCCTCGGGGTCCGAGGTCATCTCGGCCCCGGCCCCGCCCTGCCCCCATCCGCCCTGGGAGATCAGGGCGAGCGCGCGGGCATAGGCGTCGCGTTCGGCCTGCGGGGTGACGCGGTCGAGGTTCCAGACCGGCACCGGCTCGACCTTGCCCTTCAGCATCACCCGGCCCACGGGACGCAGATCGGGCAGCGGCCGCGACTCGTCGGCATGGCGCAGGGCGGCGATGCGGGCGGCCTCCGACACGGTGATCCGGGTGCCGAGGCGCTTGTTGACGCTCTCCAGCCGGGCGGCGGTGTTCATGGCATCGCCCATGGCGGTGTAGTCGAAGCGCTTGCGCCCGCCGAAATTGCCGACCGAGGCGACGCCGCTATGCACCCCGATCCGGGTGATGCCTAGGCCCAGATGCGCCATGCGGATCCGGTAGTCCTCGGCGAACGCGTCCATCTCGGCGGCGCAGCGGATGGCGTTGAGGGCGTGGTCGCGTTCGGGCGTCATCGCCCCGAAAAGGGCCACCACCGCGTCGCCGATGAACTTGTCGATGGTCCCCGAATGGCGGGAGATGATGTCGGACATCCCGTCGAAATAGCCGTTGAGCAGCTCGGCCAGCACCTCCGGCTCGAGGTTCTCGGACATGTCGGTGAAGCCCGCGACATCGGTGAAGATGAAGGAGATCTCGCGCCGTTCTCCGCCGAGCCGCAACGATGACCGGTCGCGGGCGAGGCGGTCGACCATGGCGGGTTCGAGGTAATGGGAGAAGGCCATGCGGATGAACTGCTTCTCGCGCGAGGACAGCACCGCCTCCGCCGCGCCGCCGAGGCCGAAGGACAGGATGAAGGCGAGCAGCGCCGGGGCGACCGGCAGGTAAGGCCCGGCGAGCGACGAGAGCCCGATGGCCAGCGCCACGTAGCCCGCCACCCCCGCCCCCAGCGCGATCAGCCGCCAGAGAAGGGCCGCGTTCCAGATGCCCACCGCGGCCCCGAGCAGCGCCATCACCCCGACGATGGCTGCGCCCGGCGCCCCGTCCACGTCGAAATCGCGCACCACCCGCCCGTCGAGCATCTGGGAAAGGATATGCGCGTGCAGCAACACCCCGGGATTGGTGCGGTTGGAGATGGTCGGGTCCACCGACAGCGAGGTCTGGTGCCGGTCGGTCTGCTCCAGATCCGCGCCGATCATCACATAGCGCCCGGCGAACCAGGCCTTGAACATCTGCCGGGGCATCGCGGGGTTGAGCAGGATCTGGCTCGCGATCTTCTGGAAGGCGTCGGAGCCGTCGGGGGTCTCGCGCCGCCAGTCGACCAGGCCCTCGGTCGGGTTCAGGTCGCGGCCCGTCGCGGTGAGAAGCGCGGCCGAAAAGCTCATCGGCTCGGCCCCCGGCAGGCGGCTTTCGAAGCGGCGCACCACGCCGTCGGGATCGTAGCGCACGGTGGCGAAGCCAGGGGTGGCGCCGGAATGCTCCATGAATTCGGCGAGGAACGCCTCCTGCGCCGGGCGCAGCCCCGCGCGCGCGTCGGCCCAGGCGAGCACCAGGGGGCCGGGGAAGGCGCGGATGGCGTCGATCAGGCGCTGGTCCTTGGCGGGCTCGGTCGCCTGGTCGATCAGGATGTCGAGGCCGATGGCGGCGACGCCGGCGTCGTTCAGCAGCCCGATCAGGTCGGCGAGGAAGTCGCGGTCGACGGGGGATCGGTAGGGGAACCGGGCGAGCGTGTCCTCGGTGACGGTGAGGATCGAGATCCGCGGGTCCTGGGTTTCCGAATAGGGCGAGAGGATCACCCGGAGGCGGTCGTTGAGGCCGGCTTCGAGGCTGCGCAGGGTGGAGAGGCCGCGAAACCCGGAGATGGCGACGGCGGCCACGCAAAGCGCGATGGCGAGGCCGAGCAGCAGGCGCACCGGCGGCGGGCGCGAACGGGCCGCGGGCGCGGGAATCGGCTCGTCCGCGTCGATGCTCACGCCGGGCCAGCTCCCTCGTCCCCATGCGGCCTGCGCGCCGCCCCCGAGCGACGAATCATCACGAGGGGGCCGTGGCGTCAAGGTTTTCGGAATGCAGGGTCAGGCAGGGAGCCTGGGGACGGGGCCGCGCATCAAAGGCATCAGCGCCGCCATCTCCGGGCCGTGATCGCGCCCGGTCAGCGCCCGGCGCAGCGGCTGGAAGAGCGCCCTGCCCTTGCGGCCCGAGGCGGTTTTCGCCGCCCCGGTCCAGTCCTTCCACGCGGTCGGGCCCCAGGGGCGCGGCGGCAGCAGGGCCAGAGCCTCGGCCACGAACGCCGCGTCTTCGGGGTCTATCTTCGGAATCGCACCCTCGGCGCAGAGCGCGGCCCAGTCGGCGGCCTCGGTCAGGCGGGCGAGGTTGCCGCGGATGGCGAGCCAGAGCGGTTCGTCCACGCCCATCGGAGCGAGGCGCGGCGCGACGGCGGCGAAGGGCGCCTCGTGCAGGATACGCGCGGTCAGCGGGTCGAGGTCGGCGGGATCGAGCCGGGTGGGGGCGGCGCCGAAACGGGAAAGGTCGAAGCCCGCGACCAGCGCCTCGGGGCTCGGCTGCGCGACCACGGGGTCGGAAGTGCCGAGCCGGGCGAGGAGGGAGAGCAGCGCCATCGGCTCCTGCCCCGCCTCGCGCAGCGCCCGCAGCGACAGGGCGTCGGCGCGCTTCGAAAACGCCTCGCCGTCGGGGCCGGTCAGCAGGGAGTGGTGGGCGAAGCGGGGGGGCATGAAGCTCAGCGCTTCGATGATCTGGATCTGGGCGGCGGTGTTGGTCACGTGATCGGCGCCGCGCACCACGTCGGTGATCCCCATCCCGGCATCGTCCACGGCGGAGGCGAGGGTATAGAGCACCTGCCCGTCCTCGCGGATCAGCACCGGATCGGAGATGGAGCCGGCATCGACGGATCGCGGGCCCAGGATGCCGTCCACCCATTCCACCCGCGCGAGGTCGAGCTTGAAGCGCCAATGGGGGGGCCGGGCCTCGGCCAGCGCAGCGCGCTCGATCTCGGTCAGGTCCAGCGCGGCGCGGTCGTAGATCGGGGGGAGACCGCGGGAGAGGAGGACGCGGCGCTTCAGCGCCAGCTCGTCCGGCGTCTCCCAGCAGGGATAGAGGCGGCCCGAGGCGCGCAGGCGAGCGGCGGCGGCCTCGTATTCGGCCAGACGGTCGGACTGGCGGAAGGCGTCGTCCCAGGCGAGGCCGAGCCAGGTCAGATCTTCGCGGATCGCGTCCGCGAATTCGGGGCGGGAGCGGGCCGGGTCGGTGTCGTCGAGCCGCAGCAGGAAGCGCCCGCCGGCCTTGCGCGCGATCAGCCAGTTGAGCAGCGCGGCGCGCAGGTTGCCCAGATGCAGAAGCCCGGTCGGCGAGGGCGCGAAACGGGTGAGGGTCATTTCCCCTCCAGATCCGGGCGCGCCTTGCGGAAGGCGAGCAGGATCGCGTCGCAGCCCCCGGCGATCATCTGTTTGCGGAACGTCCGCTCCGGCAGGCCGGAAAGCCGGTTCATCAGCCCCCCCAGCCGGTAGATCCCGGCCTTCTTCGGCGGGCGCACGCCCTTGCGCAGGGTGTAGCCGAAGCCCGGGTTGAACAGCGAGCCGTTCATGCGGAACGCCTGCACGTCGCCCCACGGGATCCGGCCGAAAGAGCGGTCGGTGATCCCGTCATGGTCGACGATGAGGATCGGGCGCGGGTTGCGCCCCTCCCGCCAGAAGAACAGGCCGGCGGCGAGGAACACCAGGCCGGAGAGCCACAGGAAGGCCGAATCCCCGCCCGACGCCTCAGGGTCGACGATCCGCGAGATCACCAGCCCGACCGCCAGCGCGCAGAGGAAGGCGAGCAGCACCTGCTTGCCCGCCATCAGCCGGAATTCGGCCGGCAGGGCGGGGCCGAGTTCCATGCCATGGGCGGCGAGGATCTCGTCGTCGGTCATGCCCTGCATCTGCTCGCGCGTCGGCTTGGGCGGCGTGCCCGGGGTCTCGTCGGGCGTCTGGTCGGGCGTTTTGTCGGTCACGGGTCAGGCGTTCTCGCGGTCGCGCCAGGAGGAGGCGATGGGATAACGGCGGTCGAGCCAGAAGGCCTTGGGCCCCAGCTTCGGACCGGGGGCGGATTGGTGGCGTTTGTATTCGGCGAGGTAGAGCAGGTGCTCGACCCGCTCCGCCGTGGCGCGGTCGTGGCCCGCGGCGACGATGTCGGCGATGGACGCGTCGCCCTCGATCAGCATCCGCAGGATGGCGTCGAGCACCGGATAGGGCGGCAGGCTGTCGTCGTCGCGCTGGTCGGGGCGCAGCTCGGCGCTGGGCGGTTTGTCGATGACCCGGGCCGGGATGACTTCGCCGGCCGGGGCCCGCATCCAGGGCCGGTGATTGGCGTTGCGCCAGCGGCAGGCGGCGAAGACCTCGGTCTTGTAGAGGTCCTTGATCGGGTTCCAGCCGCCGTTCATGTCGCCGTAGAGCGTGGCGTAGCCGACCGCGACCTCGGATTTGTTGCCCGTGGTCAGCAGCAGCTCGCCGAACTTGTTGGACATCGCCATCAGGTAGAGGCCGCGCAGGCGGGACTGGATGTTCTCTTCGGTGAGGTCCGGGGCGCGGCCTTCGAAGGCGGGCGCGAGGGTCTCCTCCACCACATCGACGCCGGGGCTGATCGGCACCGTGAAAAGCGGCGCGCCGAGGTTCTTCGCCACGGCTTCCGCATCGGCCAGGCTCTCGGGCGAGGTGTAGCGGGACGGCAGCATCACGCAGCGCAGGTTTTCCGGCCCGAAGGCGTCTGCGGCGATGGCCGCGACGATGGCGCTGTCGATGCCCCCCGAAAGCCCCAGCAGCACCTTCGAAAACCCGGTCTTGCGCGCGTAGTCCCGGGTGCCGATGACCATGGCCTTGTATTCCAGCTCCTCGGTCGAGGGCACCGGGGCCATCGGACCGGGGGCGCAGCGCCAGCCCTCGTTGGAGGTCGCGAGGGACAGCGTGACGGTCGCCTCCTCGAACATCGGCAGCTGGGCCGCGAGCCCGCCATGGACGTTGAGCGCGAAGGAGCCGCCGTCGAACACCTGATCGTCCTGCCCGCCGGTGCGGTTGAGGTAGATCAGCGGCAGCCCGGTCTCGACCACGCGGGCGACCATCAGGTTCATGCGCAGGTCGTGCTTGCCGCGTTCCCACGGCGATCCGTTGGGGACGAACAGCACTTCGGCCCCGGATTCGGCCGCGGTCTCGGCCACATCGGGGAACCACGCGTCCTCGCAGATCGGGATGCCGAGGCGCACCGGCCCGATCTGCACCGGCCCGTGCGGGTCGGCGGAGCGATAGAGGCGCTTTTCGTCGAACACCCCGTAATTGGGCAGGTGGTGCTTGGCGACGCGGGCGTGGATGCGGCCCCTGTGCAGCACGAAATAGGCGTTTTCGATGCGGTCGAGCGCGACGGCAGGCGCCCCGATGCCGAGCGCGGGGCCTTCGGCGGTGGCGGCGGCGAGCGCCTCGAGCCGTCGCGCGCAGGCGGCGACGAAGGCGGGCTTCAGCACCAGATCCTGCGGCTGGTAGCCGGCGAGGAACATCTCGGGCAGCGCCACGAAATGCGCGCCGGCCTCGCGGCCCTGGGCCCAGGCGGCGAGCGCCCGCTCGGCATTGCCCCCGACATCGCCGACCGATGGGTCGAGCTGGGCGAGAGTGAGGCGGAAGGCGTCGGGCATGTTCGGGTCTCCGCAGGGCCTTGCGCGCGCGCTCCGCGTCGGGGAGGCGGCCGGGGGTCGGTCCGGGGCCGCAGTTACAGGCGCCCGGGGCCGCTTCGCAAGACCGCGGGGCGACGCGGGGGCGTCGGGTCCGGTCGGGGCCAGGTCGACGACAGGTCGGGGCGCGGTCGGGCTTGCGAACAATTCCATCTATCCTCCCCCGGTGGAACGAAGTTTCGCAGGCGCGCGCCGGTTGCCAGCGTCGCGCGCCGCCCCTATCGTCTGGCCGATCCCGCGCCGGGCCCCGCCTGGCGCGCATGGAGCCGTCGCGAATGCGCCGCTCCCCCCAGAAACGGGGCCGCCTGGCGACAGGTCGGCCCGTCGCCAAGCCGAGAGGAGCGCCGGGGCATGCGCCTGCGTCACATATGCGCCGCCGCCGCGCTGTTCGCGGCCGCGCCCTTCGTCGCGCCGCTGCATCTCGCCGCGCAATCGGATGTCGAGACCAAGCGCTACGACAGCGGCGAGGTCTACGAGGGCCAGTTCAAGGAAGGCCGCCAGCACGGCGCCGGCACGCTCACCCGGCCCGACGGGTTCTCCTATGTCGGCGAATTCCGCGACGGCTGGATCGAGGGCGAAGGGGTCGCCAAATACCCCAACGGCTCGATCTACGAAGGCGCGTTCGTCGGCGGCAAGCCGCAGGGCCACGGCCGCATCACCTATGCCGAGGGCGGCGGCTACGAAGGCGACTGGATCGAGGGCCGGATCGAGGGCGCCGGCGTCGCGCGATACGTGGACGGGATGGTCTACGAGGGCACGTTCAAGAACTCGCAGCCCGACGGCCACGGCGTGCTGACGCGCCCCGACGGCTATCGCTACGAAGGCGGGTTCGTCGCCGGCGAGCCGCAGGGCGCGGCGGAGCTGCGCTATCCCGACGGCTCGATCTATGTCGGCGAGATCCAGGCCGGGCTGCGCGAGGGCGCCGGCAAGATGACCCTGCCCGACGGCGACGTCTACGAGGGGACCTGGGTCGCGGGCCGGTTCGAAGGCGCGGGCGCGGCGACGCAGGCCAATGGCGACCTCTACGAAGGCGGCTTCGTCGATGGCAAGCGCGAGGGGCGCGGCAAGGCCATCTACGCCAACGGCGACGTCTACGAGGGCGACTTCAAGGAAGACCGCCGGCACGGCCAGGGCAAGTTCGTGGCCGCCGACGGATTCGCCTACGAAGGCGGCTGGGCCGACGGGCGGATCGAAGGCCAGGGCGTGGCGAAATACGCCGACGGCCGTGTGCATGAAGGCGCCTTCGTCGCCGGCAAGCCGCAAGGCGCGGGCGTGCTGACCTATCCCAACGGCGACCGCTTCGAGGGGACCTGGGCGGAGGGCCGGCTGGAGGGCGAGGGCGTCGCCGCCTATGCCGACGGCGTGCGCTACGCGGGCGGCTTCAAGGCCGGCAAATACGAGGGAGAGGGCAAGCTCACCTATCCCGACGGCTATGTCTACGAGGGCGATTGGAAGGCGCGGGTCCGCCACGGCCAGGGGCGCGAGGCGTTCCCCGACGGCTCGGTCTACGAAGGAAGCTTCGCCGACGGTCTGCGCGACGGCCAGGGCAAGCTCACCCTGCCCGACGGCTTCGTCTATGAGGGCGACTGGAAGGCCGGCGCGATGCAGGGCGAGGGCGTGGCGCGCTATCCCGACGGACGGGTGCACAAGGGCGCCTTCGTCGACGGCAAGCCCGAGGGGGCCGGCGTGCTGACCTATGCCGACGGCGACGTCTTCGAGGGAACCTGGGCGGCGGGCCGGCTCGACGGCGCGGGCGAGGCCCGCTTCGCCGACGGCTCGCGCTATGTCGGGCATTTCGCGGCCGGGCAATATGACGGGATCGGCAAGCTGATCTATGCCGACGGCTACGCTTATGAGGGCGAATGGCAGGCGGGCCTTCAGCAAGGCCGCGGTTCGATGACCTTCCCCGACGGCTCGACCTATGAGGGCGAGTGGACGGCCGGCGAGATCGATGGCGTGGGCGAGGCCCGTTACATGAGCGGCGACGTCTACAAGGGCCATTTCGTGAAGGGCCGGCGCGAGGGCCAGGGCCGGATGGATTATGCGGACGGCTCGGTGTTCGAGGGCGAATGGCTGGACGGCGCCCCGGCCAGCGGCGTCCAGTCCAGCGGCGGGTGAACCGCCCTGCGCTGGATGCCATGCGCGACCGCGCGGCGATCATGCGGCGCCCCCGACCGGGTCGGTCGGTGAACCGGCGCACGTGAGCTTTCCATGAAGGCGGAGGATCAGGAGCGGATCCCGGCGGATGGCGAAGGGCCGGGAACGTCCGCTGCGCAGGGCGAGGCCGATACCGCAATGGCGGCGCGAGGTGGCGACGAGTTCGCGACACCGGAACAGCCGCCTGCGCGGGTGGTTTGGCGCATCGCGATATCCAACCGTCCGAGGCGCAATGCGAGAACGTCGCGTCCGGCGCCATGCGGAACGGAGCGCCGGCCAGTCGAAACCTTCCGAAACCAGGGCTATCGCAGATCGGAATCCCGCATTTCGGACGGCCTGCAGCGCGATCCCGACGATCCCTGCCTGATATAGGATGGAAGGACCCGTCGCGCCAGAATCGTCGGCCGCGCATCATCGCCCTCCAACGCCACCTGACATCCCGCCATTGGCTGACCGGAACCGGAAGGTTCAGGGTCGCGAGGGCGCCGGGGTCAGGCCACCCGGCTCTGGCGGCCGGCGTCCCGGCCAGCGTCGCGGAGGGAATCGCGGGTGCGGAACATCGCGGTGAGGCGGTCGAGCTCTTCGGAATCCGAGGCCAGGGACCGGGCGGAACGGGCCGAGCTTTCGGCCAGCGCCGCATTGCGCTGGGTGGTCTCGTCCATCTGCACCACGGCCTGATTGATTTCCTCGACCCCGGAGGCTTGCTCGCGGCTCGCCAGGTCGATCCGGCCGACCCGTTCCGAAATCCGCTGCATCGCCTCGGCCATTTCGGACAGGGCCGAGCCGGTGCGCTCCACCAGGCCGACGCCGGCGTCGACCCGCTCCGCGCTTTCGGCGATCAGGCCGCGGATGTCGTCGGCGGCTTCGCGCGACCGTCGGGCGAGGGCTCCGACTTCGGAGGCGACCACCGCGAAGCCCTTGCCCGCGTCGCCGGCCCGCGCCGCCTCCACCGCGGCGTTGAGCGCCAGAAGGTTGGTCTGGGTGGCGATCGAGGCGATGACGTCGACGATCTCGGTCATGCGGCGCGAGCTTTCGGACAGGCGGCTCATCGCCGAGACCGCCTCGTCCACCACCGCGCGTCCGCCATCGGCGCGGCCGTCGGCCTCCATGGCCTCGGCACGCGCTTCGTGGGCGGAGACGGCGTTGGCTTTCACCGAGCCGGTCATCTCTTCCATCAGCGCGCGGGTCTGCTCCAGCGCCGCGGCCTGGCTCTCGGCCCGCTCGGCGAGCGACCCCGCGCCCGACGCAATCTCGTCCGACGCGCTGCGCACCCGGCCGCCGGCGGACTTGATGTCGGTGATCAGGCCGTCGAGCCGGTCCACCGTCTCGTTCACGCCTTCGGCCAGCGTGCGCAACGCGCCGCCATAGGTTCCCTTGACCCGCTGGGTGAGGTCGCCTTCGGCCAGCGCGCGCACCGCGGCGTCCACATCGGCGGAGAAGGCGGCGACGATCTCGCAGATCCGGTTCATGCCGGTGGCCACGTCGCGCAGGAAGACGTCCTCGGTGCGGATGTCGATGCGCTTGGCGAAATCGCCCTGGCCGGCCGCCGTCAGCATGTCGCGCAGCTGGATTTCGAGCCGGCGGGTGTCGGAGACGTCGTCCCAGACGATGACGTAGCCGATGCGCCGCGCATGGTTGTCGACGATGGGCGCGGCGGTGACGTCGAACATGCGCCCGTCGAAGGTGATGGTCGATTTGTGCTGGCCCTGCAACGCTTCGAGCATCTGGCGGATGCGAGGCTGGTCCTTGTGGAAAATATCGATGTTCTTGCCGTTGATGTCGCTGACATCGGCGCCCATCGCCGAGAAATACCCGACCGACGGGTCGACCATCTTCTGGAAGGCCGGGTTGGCGTAGGTGATGAAGAAACGGCTGTTGCAAACCAGTATCGGCCCCGCAGACACGTCGAGCGCCGAGGTGATCCGGTGGGCGCGGTCGGCGGTATGGCTCATCTCGCGGGCGTTGCGGGCGAGGCCGCCGACTTCGTCGCGACGCGCGAGGGTCTTTTCGTCAAGGCCGAGATCCGCCCCTGCCTTGATATTGACGAAGGCGGCGGAGATCGCGCGCAGCGGCCGCACCAGGCCCATCGCCGAGACATAGGCGAGCGCGAAGGAGGCGATCAGCGCCGCGCAGATGACGGCGAGGGTCGTCGCCAGCGACCTCTGCGCCACGTCGCCGGCCCTGGCGGCCACGACCTGAAGCCGGTCCGCGATCCGGTCCTCGAGATCCTTCATCAGGTTGATCTTGGCGGTGATCGCGTCGAACCAGGCGGGCCCGTCGACCCCGCTCATGAAACCGAGCCGCATGCCGTTGGCGGCGACCACGCGCATGCGCGCCACTTCCGCGGTTTCGGGGCTGGCGAGCAGCCGATCCAGTCCCTCGACGAAGTCCGGCGGCGCGACCTCCCGGAACTCGTCGAGATAGACGTCCTGGCGCACGGCGAAATTGGCGAAGCGGGCGTAGACCTCCGGCGCGAAGGCGCCCGAACCGAAGCCGTTGGCCCCCATCGCCCGTTCCAGTCCCGCCCGTTCCTTGGCATTGATCAGCGCGGTCAGCGCGGCGAGCAGCGCGTCGCCCTCGGCGAAGCTCATCGCGGTGCGCAGCGTGGGCGCCACGCTGATCAGCTCGGCGATCTGGCGCGTGTACCAGCCGGCCATGTCGCCCAGGGGAATCGCCAGATCATCCACCGCCCGGCGTTTGGCGTCGAGCTCCGCCGCGATGGCGAGCGCCTCGTCGGCCTGGGCCACCACCGCGGGCGGACCGACCCGGCGATAGGCGGCGAGCCGGGCGGCGAAGTCGGTCGCGGCCGCGTCGGTGGCCAGACGCTGGCCGTCCATCCGCTGGCGGAAGTCGCCCGCGCCGCCGGACCCGAGATAGCCGGCGGACACGCCGCGTTCCTTCTGCAGCTCATGCACCAGTCCCGACGCGATCCGCACCAGCGCGACCCCCTCCTCGGCCGCTGCGGCCATCTCCGCCTGCCGCCAGGCCTGCCGCGCCTCGATCGCCGCGAAGGCCAGCAGCATCAGCGACGGGATGCCGACGGCGATCAGGAATCGGCGTGCGATGGTCAGTCGGAACATGGGCGCGATCCTCACGATCAGGGGCGGTGCGTCTGCGTCATGGTCGCCGGAAAATGAACGCTTCGCCTTTCCAAGAGGTCAACGAAGCCAGGCTTCGTCGCCGCGCCCGTCCGAAATCGGCGAAAACCGGGACGGAAGGACGCCGCGCTTTCCTCTTTCCTTCCGTCGCGCCGCGCGTATATTGCGCGCCATGGTCACGAACGCCTGCACAGCCGCCACCGCCTCGCTGCGGACCGGGCTCGGCCTCGCGCTTCTCCTTACACGCCCCTGAGCGTGCCGGGACGTCGGCGCGCGCGCTCAGGGGACATGAGACGCGCCGCGCGACCTCCCTGCCAGCAAGGATCATTCCCATGACGACCATGACCGACACCGGCGCCTCCGCGCCCGCTTCCGGCCCGATCACCGATGCGGTGAAGGCCGACCCCAACCGCGTGCTGATCTTCGACACCACGCTGCGCGACGGCGAGCAGTCGCCCGGCGCCACGATGAGCCTGGACGAGAAGCTGCGCATCGCCCGCCATCTGGACGAGATGGGCGTGGATATCATCGAGGCCGGCTTCCCCAACGCTTCCGAAGGCGATTTCGAGGCGGTGCAGGCGATTTCAGGCATCATCGACCATGCGGTGGTCTGCGGCCTCGCCCGCACCGGCGCCGCCGACCTGGAGCGCGCCGGCCGCGCGCTGGAGAAGGCGAAACGCAGCCGGATCCACACCTTCATCGCCACCTCGCCCGTGCACATGGCCCGAAAGCTGATGCTGGAGCCCGAGCAGGTGCTGGAGAAGATCGAGTTCGCCGTGCGCCGCGCCCGCGAATTCACCGACGACGTGCAGTGGTCGCCGGAGGACGCCACCCGGTCGGAGCATGACTTCCTGGTGCAGGCGGTGCAGCTGGCCATCGACAGCGGCGCCAACACCATCAACATCCCCGACACCGTCGGCTACACCGCCCCCGACGAGAGCGCGGCGATCATCCGCATGCTCAAGCAGCGGGTGCAGGGGATCGACGACGTGGTGATCTCCACCCATTGCCACAACGATCTGGGGATGGCGGTGGCCAATGCGCTGGCCGCGGTGTCGGCCGGGGCGCGGCAGGTGGAATGCACCATCAACGGCCTGGGCGAGCGGGCGGGCAACGCGGCGCTGGAAGAGGTCGTCATGGCGATGAAGGTGCGCCACGACATCATGCCCTGGGACAACCGCATCGACACCACCAAGATCATGGCGGCGTCGCGCATGGTCAGCCAGATCACCGGCTTCCCGGTGCAGTACAACAAGGCGGTGGTGGGCAAGAACGCCTTCGCCCATGAGGCCGGCATCCATCAGGACGGGATGCTGAAGGACAAGTCGACCTACGAGATCATGCTGCCCGAGATGGTGGGCCTGACCGAGTCGAGCCTGGTGATGGGCAAGCATTCCGGCCGCGCCGCCTTCCGCGCCAAGCTGAAGGACCTGGGGCACGAGGTCGGCGACAACCAGCTCAACGACACCTTCGTGCGTTTCAAGGCGCTGGCGGACAGCAAGAAGGAGGTCTTCGACGAGGACATCCTGGCGCTGATGGCCGAAACCGGGGCCGACGGCGCGCCCGAGCGCTACAAGGTGACGGCGCTGGAAGTGGTCTGCGGCTCGGTCACGCCGTCGGCGAAGATCGAGATGGAGGTCGACGGCGTGGTGCTGAAGGCCGAGGCCTCGGGCGACGGGCCGGTCGACAGCTGCTTCAACGCGGTCAAGAAGCTGGTGCCGCACAACGCCATCCTGCAGCTCTACCAGGTGAGCGCTGTGACCGAGGGCACCGACGCCCAGGCCACGGTCTCGGTGCGGCTGGAGGAGAACGGGCGGATCGCGACGGGGCGGTCGTCGCATACCGACACCATCTTCGCCTCGACCCGGGCCTATGTGCATGCGCTGAACCGGCTGCAGGTCCGCAACCAGAAAGCGCATCCAACCGCGGCCGCGTAAGCCGCGCGGCGCACCCTGCCCCCTCTCCATCTCCGGGGGGCAGGCGACGCGACGGGCGAAGCCGAGCGCTTCGAGCAAGCCAGCTTCCGTCCCGACACGAAAAAGGCCGGCCCCGAAAGGCCGGCCCTTGCCATCCTCGCGCTCCGCCGGACCCGTCGTCGCTCCCAACGGCGGGTCCGGCGGCGCGGGTTCAGTCGTCGCGATAGACCTTTTCGCGGCGCTCGTGCATCTCCTGGGCGGCGAGGCTCAGGGTCGCGATCGGGCGCGCGTCCAGCCGCTTGAGGCTGATCGGGTCGCCGGTCACTTCGCAATAGCCGTAGGTTCCGTCCTCGATGCGCCGCAGGGCCTGGTCGATCTTGGAGATCACCTTGCGCTGACGGTCGCGCGTGCGCAGCTCGAGCGCACGATCCGTCTCGGCCGACGCGCGGTCGGCGAGATCGGGCACCGACTGGCCGCTTTCCTGGAGCCCCTCGAGCGTGGTCTTGCTCTCGGCCAGGATGCTGTCACGCCAGTCCACGAGTTTTCGCCGGAAGTATTCCTTCTGCCGGGAGTTCATGAAAGGTTCGTCTTCCGTCGGAAAGTATTCGCTTTCCATCACGATTTCGGACTTCATCGCCAGGCACCTCGATGCTCGTCATCCACCCCGCGGCACGGGGGATCGAGGGGAGCCGGCGGCCTCCAGCAGGGTCCCGCTGCGGAGGGCCTGTGCGCCGCACTCCCGTCGCGCCGCCGCGGTCCGTATAGCCGCGGGGGGCGATTAAGTCACGCGAAAGGTTCCTTAAGCGGCGCAGGCGCAGGCGCGTGGCCCCGAACGCCCGAATCGGGGGCGCCCCAACCATGCTTTTGCCGAATCGCGCGGCGCCCGGATCGCGCGGTCTGCGCCCCGCGGCGCCCGCCGGCGGATATGGTCCGACGCTCGCGCCGGCGCCCTTGCTCATACGCTGCCGTATGTGCCACCTATCGACCCCAGCGGCGTCCGCGAAGTCGGGCGCGCGGAGGAAACCGACGCGAAGGAGCGGGCGACGCCCATGAGATTCGAAGGCACGCGCGACTACGTCGCCACCGATGACCTCAAGATCGCGGTCAACGCCGCCATCACCCTGGAGCGCCCGCTGCTGGTCAAGGGCGAGCCGGGCACCGGCAAGACCGAGCTGGCCCGCCAGGTGGCCTCGGCGCTCGATCTGCCGATCATCGAGTGGAACGTGAAGTCCACCACCAAGGCCCAGCAGGGCCTCTACGAATATGATGCGGTGTCGCGCCTGCGCGACAGCCAGCTCGGCGACGAGCGGGTGCGCGACGTGCGCAACTACATCAAGAAGGGCAAGCTCTGGGAGGCGTTCGACCAGGACCACAAGGTGGTGCTGCTGATCGACGAGATCGACAAGGCCGACATCGAGTTCCCGAACGACCTCCTGCAGGAGCTCGATCGCATGGAATTCTACGTCTACGAGACCGGCGAGCTGGTGCGCGCCAAGGTCCGGCCGATCGTGCTGATCACCTCGAACAACGAGAAGGAGCTGCCCGACGCCTTCCTGCGCCGCTGCTTCTTCCACTACATCCAGTTCCCCGACAACGAGACCATGACCGAGATCGTCAAGGTCCACTTCCCCGACATCAAGCAGAGCCTGCTGCGCGCGGCGCTGACCCAGTTCTACGATCTGCGCGACACCCCGGGGCTGAAGAAGAAGCCCTCGACGTCGGAAGTGCTGGACTGGCTGAAGCTCTTGATGTCGGACGATCTGGACGCGGCCGATCTGCGCGCCAACCCCACCGACGCCCTGCCCCGCCTGCATGGCGCGCTGCTGAAGAACGAGCAGGACGTGCACCTGTTCGAACGGCTGGCCTTCATGGCGCGGCGCGAGCGCTGAGCCCCTTCGGGGCGGGCGTCTGGATTTGAGAAGGCCCCGGCGTCGCGCCGGGGCCTTTTCGCGTCCGGGGCGCTCTCGCATCAGGGGCTCGCATCCGGGCGCCCCTGCGCCCGCGCGTCCTCTTGCGGCGCGGGCGCGCGCAAGGCAGAACCTGCGCCATGACCTTGATCATCAGACCGCTCGAACCCGGCGACGAAACCGAATGGCGCCGCCTCTGGACCGGCTACCTGGAGTTCTACGAGAGCTCCGTGGCCGAGGAGGTCTACGCCAACAGCTTCGCGCGCATGCTGTCGCCCGACCATCCCGACCTGCACGGCCTGATCGCGCTGAGCGACGGCAAGCCGGTGGGGCTGGTGCATTACATCTTCCATCGTCACAACTGGCGGGTGGAGGACGTGGTCTACCTGCAGGACCTGTTCGTCGACCCGGGCGCCCGCGGCACCGGAGCGGGGCGCGCGCTGATCGAGGCGGTTTACAAGGCCGCCGACGCGGCCGGCTGCCCCTCGGTCTACTGGATGACCCAGGAATTCAACCACACGGCCCGGATGCTCTACGACCGGATCGCGACCCTGACCCCGTTCATCAAGTATCAGCGATGATCCTGCTTGCGATATTCGCCGCCGGCTTCGTCTTCGGCTGGTTCAAGGCGCGCCGCGCCGGGGGCGGGATCGCCGACCGGCTGCGCTACGGCTTCATCCTCGGGCTCGCGCCGACGCTGGTCGCCTACGCCGTCGCCTCGCTGGGCGACTGGCAGGGGCTGTTCTGAGGCCTCAGGCGGCTCAGATCTCGGCGTAGATCTCCAGCAGATTGCCGTCGGGATCGCGGAAAAACAGCGTGCGGTGGGCGAAGGGCGATCCCTGGACGCCGGATGCTTCCCTCTGCGCGGGGCCCGGCAGGCGATCTGGACCGCGGCCGCCCGGCAAGCCCGGTTGGCCGCCCCGATATCCGCCGGCTGAAATTTGCGCGCCGCGCCCGTCCCAAACCGCTTTCCCGCTCGACGCCCGGCCCACGGCCGCGTTAGTGTCGGGCCATGTTCGTAGATCTCTTTCTGGGCCTCCGCGAGGCCAAGGTGCCGGTCAGCCTGCGTGAGTATCTCACGCTGCTCGAGGCCATGGACAAACGTCTGGTCCAGTACGACGTGGAGGGGTTCTACTACCTCTCGCGCGCCGCGCTGGTGAAGGACGAGCGCAACATCGACAAGTTCGACCGGGTGTTCTCGGAGGTCTTCAAGGGCCTCGAGGCCATCTCCGGCGCCAAGGAGGGGCCCGAAGCGGTCGCCCTGCCCGAGGAATGGCTGCGTCGGCTCGCCGAAAAGCACCTGTCCAAGGAGGAGATGGCCGAGGTCGAGGCGCTCGGCGGCTTCGAAAAGCTGATGGAGACGCTGCGCCAGCGGCTGGAGGAGCAGAAGGAGCGGCACCAGGGCGGGTCCAAATGGATCGGCACCGCCGGCACCTCGCCCTTCGGCGCCTATGGCTACAACCCCGAAGGCGTGCGCATCGGCCAGAGGGAATCGCGCAACCGCCGCGCGGTGAAGGTCTGGGACCGGCGCGAGTTCCGCGATTTCGACGACGATGTAGAGCTGGGGACCCGCAACATCAAGCTCGCGCTCAAGCGCCTGCGCCGCTGGGCGCGGGACGGGGCGGACGAGGAGCTGGATCTCGACAACACCATCCGCTCCACCGCCGAGCATGGCTATCTCGACGTGAAGACAAGGCCCGAGCGGCGCAACGCGGTGAAGGTGGTGCTGTTCCTCGATGTCGGCGGGTCGATGGACGACCATGTCAAGGTGATGGAGGAGCTGTTCTCCGCCGCAAAGACCGAACTGAAGAACATGGAGCATTTCTACTTCCACAACTGCCTCTATGAAGGGGTGTGGAAGGAGAACAAGCGGCGCTGGACCGACCAGATGCCGACCATCGACGTGCTCAACAAGTTCCCCAAGGACTGGAAGTGCATCTTCGTCGGCGACGCCTCGATGAGCCCCTACGAGATCGCCTATCCGGGCGGCGCGTCGGAGCACTGGAACGAGGAGGCCGGCGAGGTCTGGCTGAAGCGGGCCATCGCCAAATGGCCGGCCTGCACCTGGATCAACCCGGTGGCGGAGCGGCAGTGGAAGTACACCCACTCCATCCAGATGGTGCAGGAGATTTTCGGCGGCCGGATGCATCCGATGACCTTGGAAGGCCTCGGCGCCGCGATGAAGGAGCTGAGCCGCTAGGGCGCGGCTTCGGGATGTCGTCCGGACGCGCGGCTTGGCGCCGACGCCCCGCCCGCCATCCCTCGATTTGAGATCGCCCGACGAAAGAGGCCCCGGGATCAAACCGGGGCCTTTTCCTTTGCGCCGTCAGCCCTTGCCATGCGCCAGCCAGCGGGCGCAGTCGGGGCCGAGTTCGGCTTCGGCGCGGGCCTCGTAGGCCATGCGGTCGGTCTGGGGGAGCGTGTCCGTCCAGCGTCCGTTGACGCCCTTGTGGATGAAGGTCTCCGCCCCGCCGTCCCAGAAGGCGCCGCCGAGCGGGGCGCTGCGGGCGGCGTTGGCCTTCATGTAGGCGAAGCCGCAATGCTCGACGATCACCGGCCAGTCGGCCGCCGCCACCTCGATCTCGAGGAAGCCTGCGATGCGGCGCATCTCTCCGGCCAGGTCGCGCTTGAGATCGGCGTAGTTGATCAGCAGCACATTGGGCAGATCGCGGATCGCCCACCAGCCGCGGATATGCTCCCAGTAGGGCCAGAACGGGTATCCGTCCCGCGCCAGCCAGTCGCGGAAATAGGCGACCACGTCGCCCTCGGGCGGTGCGATGGGGGGCCCGACCCGGCCCGGCGTGTCGTTGAGCGCCTGGTACCAGAGGTCGTTGGCGTTGGCGTGGTGGTTGTAGAGGCTCCACACCACATCGCGCCCGTCGCGGGCGGCGTAGAGGTAGCGGGCCTTGCGCGACATCGCCAGGGCGTCGACCGGCAGATGGGTCTTGAGGAAGCGGCGATGGGTTTGCGCCTCGACCGCCGCGAGCTTCACTTCGGCGGGCGGGACGCGGAGGTCGAGCCAGGGCGACATCTCGCCGACATCCACCGTCGGGTCGCCCTTGAACAGCAGCTGCGCCACGATCTGCTGCAGCCAGGTGGTGCCCGACTTGGCATAGGTGGCGATGACGATGTCGTCGTCGCGGAACGGGAAATCGTTCCAGACGGTCGAATCGAAATGATGACTGTGGATCTCGCGGGTCTTGGTCGGATACGCGGTCACGTGATGCCCTCCCTGGGAACGGCGAAGAGGGTGAATGCGCGGCGTCGCGCATGCAAGCGTGATGCGCGGAAGGCTGGCCTGAAGCGGTCGGGAGCCCTATCTTCGGGGCATGTTGAAATTGCTCCCCTTCATCGCGCTGATCGCCTACGGGCTGCTGAGCTGGCAGTTCTCAACCTGGCGGCTCAAGCGCGAGCTTTCCGAGAAATCCGCGCCGCTCGACCGGCCGGAGCTGGAGGCGGCGGTGCGCCGGTTGGGGCGGGCCGTGGATCTGCCGGAGCTGCGGGCGCTGGTCTACGACATTCCGGTGTTCAACGGGCTGGCCGCGCCCGACGGGCGGGTCTTCGTCACCCGCGGCGTGCTCGACCAGCACGCGATGGGGCGGGTGAGCGCCGACGAGGTCGCCTCGATCATCGCCCATGAGCTCGGCCATGTGGCGCTGGGCCATTCGAAGCGGCGGATGGTGGACTGGACCGGGCAGAACGCGGTGCGGCTGGTGCTGGGCGCGCTGCTGGGGCGGCTGATCCCGTTCATCGGGCCGTGGATCGCGGTGGCGCTGACCCGGCTGATCTCGGCCCGGCTGAGCCGGCGGGATGAATTCGAGGCGGACGCCTTCGCCGCGGCGTTGATGCGCAAGGCGGGGCTGAACGGCGCGGCGCAGGCGAGCCTGCTGGCCAAGCTGGACAAGATGTCCCCGCCCGGCGCCGGCCAGTTCGCCTGGTTGATGAGCCATCCGCCCTCGAAGGCCAGGATCGAGGCGATCGAGGCGTTGCAGGCCAGCTGGGACCGGCCCGGCGGCGGCGATCAGAGGCTGCGCTGAGGCTCAGGCGTCGAGCGCGCCCTGACGGATCAGTTTCGCGAGGCGCGGCAGGCCGACGCGCTTGAGGGCGCGGAGCATCTCGAACCGGTCCGCTTGCAGGGCGGGAAAGGCGGCCAACGCCTGGGTCAGCGCGCGGGCCATGGGCGCGGGGGATTTGCCCGCGATCTCCCACAACAGCGCATCGGGATGGATCGGCGCGAGGCCGAGCGGACGCAGCTTCGCCCCCGGAAAATCCCGCAGATTGGCGGTGACCAGCAGCGAGGCCCCGGCGGCGAGCGCCGCGGCGAGCACGTGGCGGTCATCCTCGTCGGGAAGCGATATTGCGTCGGCGGACTCGCGCGTCGGGGAGGCGAGACCCGCAGGCCAGCGGCGGGCCATCAGACCGGCCTCGCGATGCACGGCGGCGGCCGCTTCCGGCCCATGGTCGCGGGCGGTGGCATGGGCCCATTCGGCGACCACGCCGGGGGACCAGGCGGGGTCGATCAGGTTTTCGGTCGCCGCCGACAGCAGCAGGCCGCGGGTCAGCGGCGGGAAGAGGACGCAAGCGTCGAGGAAGGCGCGGGGCGCGGCGGCGCCGGCCCCCTCGTCGCCTTCGCCGCTCAAGGAAGCCGCCAGGTGAGGGCTTTGAGGTAAGAGGTTTCGGGCAGCGCGGGGAGGCTAGGGTGATCCGGGCCCGGGCCGCCGGCGCGGATCTGCTGGGCGGGGCGCCCCGCGGTGCGCAGGCCGTGGGCGCAGGCGCCGCGGAACTGCTCCATGTCCACCGCATGCGAACAGGAGCAGAGCGTCAGGTAGCCGCCCGGCGCGGTGATCTTGGCCGCCAGCCGCGCGACGCGGGAATAGGCGCGCATGCCGTTCTGGAAGGCGGAGCGGTTGGGCGCGAAGGCGGGGGGGTCGCAGACCACGACGTCGAAGGTCCGGCCTTCCTCGGCCAGCGCCGCCATGGTGTCGAAGGCGTCGCCGCGCTTCGCCTCGAACCGGTCGGAGACGCCGGTGCGCTCCGCCCCCTGCCGGGCCAGCGCCAGCGCGGGTTCGGACCCGTCGACGGCGAGGGCGGAGGCGGCCCCGGCGGCGAGCGCCGCCAGCGAAAATCCGCCGACATGCGAGAACACGTCGATCACCGATCTGTCCCGCGCGAGGCGGGCGACGAAGGCGTGGTTGGGACGCTGGTCGTAATAGAGGCCGGTCTTCTGGCCGCCCAGCAGGTCGGCGAGATAGGTGGCGCCGTTCATCAACGTCTCGACCGGCGCGTCGAGGGACCCGGCCATGATCCGGGTCTCGGCGTTCAGGCCTTCCTGCGCGCGGGCGCGGGAGCCGGCGTTGAGCACGACGGTGGAGACGCCGGTGACGCGGATGATCGCCTCGGCGATCAGGTCGGCGCGGGCGTCCGCCCAGGCGGCGTTGGGCTGGAACACGGCGGCGTCGCCGAAGCGGTCGACGATGAGACCGGGCAGGAAGTCGGCCTCGGCATGGACCAGGCGGTAGAAGGGCCGGTCGAAGAGGCGCGCGCGATGGGCCAGCGCGGAGGTCAGGCGGGCGTCGAGCCAAGCGGCGTCGATCTCGGCCTTGGGATCGGCGTCGAGCAGGCGCGCGGAGATCGCGCTCTCGGCGTTGAAGGCCACGAGGCCGAGCGTCTGACGCTCGGGGTCCTGGAGCTCGACCACGGATCCGGCTTGGATCTTCTTGGTGCGGCGGTCCATGACGATCTCGTCCTGATAGACCCAAGGCGCGCCGGCGAGGAACCGGCGCCCGGATTTGGGCTTCAGGCGGATGACGGGGCGCGCGGAGGGATCGGCGTCGTCGGCGGGGAGGTCATCGAGATCTGTCATGCGCGGGGCTTAGCCGGTTTCGCGCCTGTCGGGAAGCGGCTCGCGCACGCGATCTTCGCGCGGGGCCGCGCGCCGGCCGCGGCGCAGGTGGCGGCGGGGCGCCCGCGCGGCGTGGGGAGGGGGGCTCGGGTCG